>JAWXCN010000097.1:0-28015 GCA_034408725.1 Candidatus Hydrogenedentota bacterium | reverse complement strand
GTGTTACCCGTCATCATGTGGCGGGTCTGGGCAATCACGACGCTGGAGCGGAGGACGGCGGCGAGGTAATCGGGGATCGCAAGCGGCTTGCCGTCGTTACTGTTGCGCACGCGCATGACGTGGAACTCGGGGGAGCAGACGCCGCCGCTCTCAGCCCGGTAGACCTTGTTCAAGTACGGGCGGAGACGGGCGAAGAGAACATCGTTCTCGGCGTACTCGAACACGGTGCCCTCGCCGTCCTCTTCGGTGCTGTGGATGCGGACGCCGGTATTGGGCTGGACGTTGGCGAGGCCGAGGTAGGGATCGTTAGGCTGGACCTGTCGCTGTTCGCGGCGGAAGTCTGCGACCTTGGCGAGAGGCAATGAGTAGTCGGGCGAACTCGGCGGCGATGGCGCGGATCGCGTTCAAGCGTTCGGGGTGGAAGTAGTCCGGGTAGAGTTTCTTGCCTTCGCGTACGTCGGCGAGGCGAACCGCGTAAGTCGTGCGGTGGCCATCGGGCGGTTGCAGGGTGAGGCCCAGTACTTCGAGAACGAAGGCGTCGAGGCCACCGAGGAGGGATTCGGCCTCTACTAATTTCCGCCGCCGCGCCGCGCGGGCGGCGTCGAGGGCGGCGAGCAACTCCCGCTGCTTTGGAGGCTTGGGGAGAATAACGGGAAGGTCGCTGATTCCCTGTTGGTCGATCGTCGCCATCGTAGTTACGCCCGCTCGTGCGATCAAATAGGCACGGCCGATCCTCGTTCGGGCGTAGTTGGAAACGAAGCCGGGGATCGCTCGGTCACGATCGACCCGAGCGCGAATGATGTGGCACTCGAATACGGCGTCGCCCTCGGCGTCGTCATCTAAGTAGGCACTCCAAGCGACGCCCTCTGGCTTTAAAGAGGAGCGGGTGAAGAAAACATCTCCGGCAGTTGCGCGGTATTTTTCTACGTCTTGTGGAGGAAGTTCAAGTCGATCCACGCGATTCAAATCGATTGCGGTATCGGCGTACAAATCGAATACGTTTACGAGCCGCGTGCCGCGTCCAGCATTCTCTGGCTTCTTGGATGCGCCGTTCATTAAGGGTTCGCGCAGAAGTGCCCCCAACGGTACAACCGAAAGGCCTCGCGACTTTACCGCATGCAAGAGCGGAAGGTATTCGAGGCAGAACAGGCCCCATGCCACGCTCGCGCGTTTGTTTACGTCGCCCCGTCGAACAGCAAAGGAGCCGCAGCGTGCGGCCCGTTCGCCGGGGCTTAGACGAAAAAAGATTCGGGCGTCTTCTCAAAGGCCCGGTACTGACCCAGCACGCCCGTACCCGCTACCACCCGGCGGGTCTTCTCCTGCCATTCCTCCTCGCCCGTGCCCGCTTTGGCCGCCTTCTCGAATAACACTTCGACGTCGAACAGGTCCGTCGCGTGAATCTCGACCTTCTTGCGCCCGTTCTCGCTCTTCACGCTCACGCGGGCGGTCTTGCGGCCCGTGGCGTCGTAGCCGATGTTCGCCGGGGCGGCCATGAAGATCGCTTCATCGTCGTCGGGCTGCTCATCCTCGGCCCGCTTGCGGAAAAATACGACGCTCGCCTTGACCCCCGCGCCCGCGTGCTGAAACGCTTCTTGCGGCAGGCTGACCACGGCCAAGAGTTGGAATCGCAGCAAGAGCCAGTCGCGCACTCCCCGCAATGATGAGTTGGTCAGGATTCCGTCGGGAAGTACGATGGCGGCTCGCCCCGTGCCCGGCTTGAGGAAATGCCAGACGCGCTCGCAGAATAGAATCTCAGTTTTGATGCTCTTTCGTGCCTTGATGCTCTTTTTACCCGCCTTAAAGTCACTGACCATTTCTCCGGCGCTGCCATCGGACTGTTCGCCTTTGCCGATGTACCGCAGGAGTTCCCATCCTTCCATGTATCCGCTACCCTTCTCGGTCTCTTTAATCACAGCACCGAAAGGAGGATTCGTTAGAATCAAATCAAACATACCCGTCTGAAAGCGGCGGTTGCGCTCGCCAATCCGTGATAATCGGTCGAGTGCGTCGTTTCCGTAGATGTGGGTATGTCCGTCGTCGTGGAGGATCATGTTCATCTTGGCGACGCGACTTATCTCGTCGTTTATTTCGAGGCCGAAGAGTTTTTCCTTTGCGAAATCGTGCCAATGGCGAAAACGAGCGTCCGATTCTTCATCATCAAACATATTCTCAGCTTCGTGGCGGAGGTAGTCCATCGCGTAGAGCAAAAATCCACCAGAGCCGCATGCTGGATCGAGCACGAAATCGTCTTTGGTCGGCTTCATCATCTCGACACAGAACTGGATTATTTCGCGAGGTGTGAAGTATTGGCCAAAGTCGCCCTTGAAGAAACCATCGAGAAACTGCTCGAACGCTACGCCCTTAGTATCGAGATCGGTTTTGTTGAAATTGATTCCTTCAAGGTGAGCGACGCACATCTTGAGCGTTCCATCGTCGATCTTGATCGGTTCGGTAAACACGTCGGGCTCGCTCTGCATTTCCTTCGCGTACATGTCTTTGATGCGCTTGGCCAAGACTGGGGAAGGCTCGTCGGTCTTGATCTGGAATTCATAGGGATCGCCTTTCTTTCGCGGCGCTTTTTCGTCCCGGACCTTTACGAATATGATTTTGCAGAATTCACCAAAGGCGGCTGGTGGCGAAAGGCGCCCCCCGCCCCAAAGCGTTTGGTGACATTTTTTGATGGCGGCAATCAGTTCTCCCTTGTTAACGGGCTTAATATCTTGCCAGTTGTTACTAACGCCCTTGCGGTACTTGTATTCGGGTGGGTTTCCATAGGTCAACGGCAAATCCGCGATCTGATTCTTGTCGCGTTCGAGTGCGCCGAATTTGTCTGAGCAGTCGAGAAATCGGCGCGTTCCACCGGCAACTACGCCAACGTATGCAGCTCGAAACTTATGCGCGTTACCATTGCCCCACGCTTGCTCTACAGATTGGTTGAATTCCGCATCGCTTATCCCTTCACGCTTGCACTCGATTACAGCATACGGCCGTTTACGCTCGGCATCGCGAAAGACAATGATATCCGCGGCATCCTTGGGTGTGCGATCGGGAACCGTGATTTCGACGCCGATCCGTTCGGGATCGTATCCGTAGCGGTAGATCAGTTCGGCGTAAAATTCGGCGCGTACTTTTTCCTCGGGGTCTGTCCATCGTTCTGTGCGATTGCCTGCGACGTACACAACTCTATCCGCTTTACCCGATTTATCGATCCGAAGATGGCCCTCAAGTATGGCTTTTTCGGTAAACGATTCCATGCGTGATTCCCCCAATTCGCGGTGTGACCCCAAGAAATTGCAATTTACAATAAGTGGCTAATATGCCTCAAGATCGGGACTGGGCAGGATGAGGCTAAGGAGAATCTAAATCAACTTAACCAGCGGATCAGCGAATAGCTAACGCATAATGCGAGGGTGAATGTGACTATCCCGTAGAAAAGCCATATACCCCACTCGATTCCACCCTCCGGAATTGGATCGGCGTAAAATCTATCCTGTCCCCATCGTTTATGCCATACAGCTTGTTCAATTCCTTTACTAAGACGAATCGCGGGGCCATCTGGATGCTCCATGGTTTGGCGTTCGATATCAACTATGCTGGAGACTGCGCCCCTCAATAGTCGGTAGTAGTACAAAAAATCCAAAAGCCATATTGCGATCCACATGGCAAGTATCAGAGAGAAGCCAGCAGCAAATGCGCCCCACGATACCTCCACTTCATCCTTCTTTCTGCCAAGCAATCCTAAAAGTATCGCGATTACTGCAGCGACGCCGCCCAACGCCTGAATCCTTACCTTTAGAATCAAGTCATTGAAGTGCATCGCTATTTCTTCGTATTTTTTCCAGAGTTCAAAAAGCCTATCCCAGTCTGGAGGCTCCTGTTGTTTATCTGCCGGACTACGCCCAATCTTCTTGCCGTTTGCCATTTTACCTCGCCAATTCTTTAATGCATCTATATGACCGCGAGCATAGTAGCCTATATGGCAATTACAAGTGTCTTCGGTCCGAACGTTGAGTTTGTAGATATCAAAAATGCCATGCTGGTGCCAGCGCCCTTTGACTTCGCAGGCGCTGAATCGGAATTCAGCGTTCTATCACGGGAAAACTCAGGGACACACCACAGACAGCCGCAGTGCCAAGTTGAACACATTTACGAGTTTGGTACCTCGGTTCTCTAAGATCGCAATTTGCGACCTTAAAGATTCTCATTTCCCTTTTTTTATGCCGGTAGTATATGTTCGTTGTCACTCGTGTTGTGGCCGGTCTCATTCATTGTGTTGTGGCCGGTCTCCGACCGCGCCACCCCGCCGACCGCGAGGTCTCCTTCCCCCGTTTGTTGAGAGGCCGGCGGAAATGCGAAGCGCAGCTTCTGGAGCAATTGCGTTACAAAGTGCAGTTGAAGGGGACTGTCCCAATAGAGTCCGCGGCAGTAAGCGAATGCGGTGGGGCTGTCCCATGCCCGTTGTGGCCGGTCTCCGACCGCGCCACGCCGGTGAATCGCCCTTTGCCTGGCAACCGCCGCATTCTCGGTCCTGGCGCTGGGTGTATAATGCGATTCGTGGTGTCAGGGGAAGTGCGGTCGCATGGATTCCATGCAGGAGGGTGCAACATGCCGTATAAGATCAAGAAGGTTGATATCTGGGAGGCGGGGATTGAGGATCGGCCCGGTGGACTCGCCGACACGCTGGCTCCCTTGGCCAAGGGAAAGGACAATTGCGACTTTATGCTCGCGCGGCGCTCGGGCGGCGACTCAGGCACGCTGTACGTCGCGTTGAGCAAGAGTTCGTCGAAGACGGCAAAAGCGGCTGGACTCAGCAAACCCTCCGATCTGTTTGCGTTGCGCATCGAAGGGCCGGACAAGGCGGGCCTCTGCGCGAAGGCCGCGCGCGCCCTCGGCGATTCCGGCATCAGCATGCGCGGTCTGAACGGCGTGGTGTTCGGCAGGAAAGTCGTCATCCACATTTCGTTCACCGCCCCCGATGACGCGACCAAGGCGTTGAAGGTGTTGAAAAAGGCATTGTGATGTAGCGCTGAATTCCGATTCGGCGCGTGCGGGTCCGGTGACTACGCGCCTGCCTACAACGCTGTCTCGGAGTCCAAACGCGGGAATGGAGACCTCCGGTCGGCGGCGTGGCGCGGTCGGGAGACCGGCCACAACGGAAATCCTCTCGATTCTATATACGTCAATTTCCGCGCGCTGATAATTCTGATTCTGTCGTTGCGATCAGCAATACGTGTAGCGTCGACAGCTCGGTGAACGAAGACCGGTATATATTGGTTGGCACATCGGCGCGCAGTCAGTTGTTGATCATTGCATACACTGATCGCGGCGATAGAATCAGAATTATCAGCGCGCGAAAGATGACACGGGCGGAACGGAGAGCATATGAAAACGAGATCAAAAAGCGCAAAGGCTGACGCGTTACGGCCTGAATATAATCTTGCTGCACTGCTGAACGAAGGTACTCAGGGCAAGTTTGCGAAGCGTTATAAGGAAGGTAGCAACCTGGTGTTGTTGGCGCCGGACGTAGCGACTGCGTTTCCGAGTGACAAAGCTGTGAATGAAGCGCTACGCCTTGTCATTCGCTTCGAAAAATCGGTGCAGACTAACTGCGCTTACACCCAATTCAGCCGAATCGGGAAAGGGGACTGTCCCAATAGCGTTCGCGGCAGTATGCGAACGCGGTGGGGCTGTCCCAAGCCTGCGTTTTGGAGAAAATTCACGGCGTTGACGGAGCGGAACGTGTCGCCGAATTTGCTGTGTCATCAATTGTCATGCGCGAGGTAATGGCCAAGGTAGTTCCCAACACAATTAAAATGGCCAGCAGGACCAATCCATATCTTTCAATGTTTCGAACTCCGAGTATCCGCACTACCAGTAAGATAACCCTTTCACGAATCACGCTAAATTCCCGAATGAGGAAATAGACGAGTGCGAACACTGCGATTGCAATCGGTAGCGCAATTACGATCTTCATGACGCCTGCTCCGCCGGAAAACCGAACGCCTATCATCAGTGCGAGGATGAACGCCGCACCCCAAAGCACTTGGATGATGGTCTTGCGACGGGGAGAAGACGCGGCAATCCTGTTCGATTTCCGGCTGTGGAACGCGAACAGGGCGATGCCAATGAAGAGGACGATATACAGGTCGATCATTTCAAAACCTTCGAGCGGATTCGCGACCATATTCTACGGCGAATGGCGTGGAACAACAATAATCGCGGGAATCCTAAATCGCGTTTCCCGCCGAGAAGCCCGACGCCCACGCCCATTGAAAATTGTAACCGCCGAGCCACCCTGTCACGTCGACGGCTTCGCCGATGAAATAGAGGCCGGGCACGCCGCGAGTTTCCATTGTCTTGGGCGAGAGCGCTTTGGTGTCGATGCCGCCACGCGTGACTTCGGCTTTCGCGTATCCCTCGGTACCGGCGGGTGTGATGCGCCATTGTTGCAGCGCATTTGCCATTGCGCGAACTTCTGTGTCCGGCATTTCGCCAAACGGCCGCGACCATGCGTGGATTTCGCATAGGCGTTGCGCGAAGCGCGCGGAAAATCGCGTCGCGAGAAAGGTCCTCGGCAAGGTTGCGGGTGAATCGCGTTTTGTCCGCATCAATGAGTCTTCCAGTGCGACACCAGGAAATAGATCGAGCACGATGTCGAGACCTGAATCCCAGTATGAAGCGATTTGTAAAATCGCCGGACCGCTGAGACCACGGTGTGTGATAAGCACACTTTCTTCGAATTCGATGTCGTTGCACGATACCATCGCATCGAAAGAGATACCCGGCAGATCGGAAAGTTGTTGATGATCAATTGGCTGCAACGTGAAAGGAACCAAACCAGGCGCGCATGGAACGATGTTCAGACCAAACTGGCGAGCAAGGCGATACCCAAAATCCGTTGCGCCAAGCTTTGGAATGGAGAGCCCGCCCGTCGCGACAACGAGCGCATTGGCGCGGAAAGTTCCGTGCGACGTGGCGACGGAAAAATTATCCGGCTTTTGCACCTCGTCAACGATGCACCCCGTGCGAATCTCGACGTGTGCATCCGCGCATTCGCGGAGCAGCGCATCGATAATCAATTGCGCCGAGCCGTCGCAGAACAATTGGCCCAATTTTTTCTCGTGGTATGCAATGCCGTGCCGTTCGACGAATGCAATGAAATCGCCGGGCGTGTACCGCGCAAGTGCCGAGGTCGCAAAACGGGGGTTATCGGACAGAAAGTTTTCGGGCGTGGTATGCATGTTGGTGAAGTTGCATCGGCCACCGCCGGAGATTCGGATTTTTTTGCCTACAGTCTCGTTGTGTTCGAGCAGCAACACGCGCCGGCCGCGTTTGCCTGCTTCAATCGCGCACATCAACCCCGCCGCGCCTCCGCCGAGTATTATGGCGTCGTATGCGGCTATTGCGGGTGACTCATTCTGCATACCCAAGCGCCCGCAACACCGCGCGCTCCTGGCTATCGAGGTTCTTCGTATCTTTCGCGGGGGGCACGTCTTTCGGGACTTTCCAGGGAACAAGGCCGATCATTGGAATGCGCGCTGAAGAAAAGCGAATGCCGCTGATGCTCCCTTTTCCCGTCGCGTCGACCGTCGCGGTGATCTCGGTCTGTGGCGGTCCCGCGACTACAAGAAACCGGCTGTGCCCGTTGACTTCGGGCTTGGCGAGTTCCAGATGAAATGTGTTGCGTCCTTTGGATTGAACGTCCACAGTGATCACGCCATGTTCGAGTGTATAGTCGAATTCGAGCAGGTATACGCGATCGTCCGGCGTGTCTACCATAAGTCGCGCAACTTCCCCCGCCCCGGAAAATTGCAGGGCCGGGCCCTTCGCCGCGATTGGCGCTTCTGCAATCTGCCACGCAGGATGGCCCTCGGCGTCAACGGGAACGAGGTTCGCTCCAAAGGTAGCATCAGAATCCGCGCCGCGCAGTTTGTCCGGTGTTGCGCGGTCGAATCGCGGGTTCATCGCGCGCAATAGTGCGTTTAGCCGGTCCGCCTCGCCGGCTGCGCTCGCGAATAAATCCGTCGCGCACGCAGGGTCTTTGCGAAGGTCGTAGATCGATTCCTGAACCGGCCAAATGCGCCACGGTTCGAGATACCAGGTGCGCGTGTTGAGGTAGTAGAGATAATCCGGTCCGACCACGCTGCCACCCGCGCCGCGCGCATCGAAAAATTCGCTGTAAACATACCGTTCCGTTTCTTCGCCACCGCGCAGCAGCGGAACAAGGCTTTGTCCTATTGAACCGAACGGCGGGTCGAATCCAAACAGGCCAGCGCACGTGGAATACAGATCGAGCAATGATACGGGCTGCGACACAGCTCGCGCCGGAAATCCGTCCCACCGGACAATCAACGGCACGCGCGTTTCTTCGGGCATCGTTTTGTGGCCATGCCCCCAGTACCCATGTTCAAAAAACTGGTCGCCATGGTCCGCGAAGAGCATAAGCATGTCGCGCGCGGGATCGTAATCGAGCGCTTCCAACAAGTCGCGCAACCGATCATCGAAATGGCGAATCGTCCCGTCGTACTGGCCGATGAGAAAGTCCAGGTCTTCCTGAATCATGTCATGCCGCTGCGAATAGAATGGCGCGTTGCCAAAAACGTGTTCGCCGTGCGCGTCCAACAACGCGCCCTCGATAACGGCATCGCGCGTGTATTCCTTCGAAAACATACGGTCGTAGGGATACGGCGGTTGATAGGGTAAATGACAGTCCATGAGATGAACGTAGATAAATTCGGACTTTCCGGATGGCGTGTATTGATCATGGACGGCGCGAATCATTTCGTCTATCTTCGCGTACGTTGTGCTTCGCGGCATCACAAACGAAAACGAGTCAAACCCCCGCGCGCATCCCGTCTTTTCAGTCACGATTATATTCGTGCTCCAGGCCAGAGTTTTGAAGCCCTTTGCCTGAAACGCTTCCGCAATCGTCTTCGGCCAAACCGGCAGCCAACCGCTGCGATGCACCAGCGGATTCTCGTACAACTGAGAGAAGTACCGCCCCGTGAAATACGCGGGCACCGAAATATGCGTCATGTTACCCGCCGAGATCGCCCATTGAAACGCAACGGATTCCGCCGCAAGCGAATCGATATAGGGCGAGGTGTCGCGTTCGTAACCTGAGAATCCAAGATGGTCCTGCCGCATCGAGTCGGACACAATCCAGAGTACACGTTGAGGGACCAAGGGGACCTCGGCGCCGGCTGCCGCGCTGATTGAAAAAGATGCGACTGTGAGCGCGGCGCCATGCAATACGTGCATGAACCCGGACGGATACCGGTGACCATCGAAACATGAGCCGCCAAGGGCATACGGGAATGCAATTGTAAACATCTCGAACTCTCCGGGAGGCGCCATTCCGCCCGGCTTACGTAACTCCCTGGCGGCGGGTCCACGTTCGATAATAGTATGCGGAACCGAGTGCATTGTGTGCAATTCGGCTATGCACCCTATCAAAAAGTTAAACATCTTGACACAGTCACGCGTTCATGGTACACAGTGAAGTGTGAGGGAATCCGTTCTATTGACTCCTGTTCGATTACGATGTTGATGGCGACGTACCAACATGGTGCGCGGTACAATCATCACGCGGGACACCACGACGGGCAGATATGTCTTCAGCGCGCCCACGGGGCTGAAATATGGTTTTTCCAGTGTCCTCTTCGTTCACAACGACCTGCGCGTCGCCCGGCCAGAGTACATCGAGGACGCCAGCGGCAATCGCATCACGCTGGAATATGACGACCCGAATCTCGACGCCAGACTCTTCCGAATTCACGCCCCTGCCTACGACGGCCGCTACCTTGAGCTCGCGTATGGGACTGAGGGCCTCATCAGCACGGTTCAATTGAAGATCAGCGCGACGGTTCTTCAAACGATTTCATACGCCTACATGGAAGACACCAATACCGGGTGGAATGAACTCACGTCCGTCACGGATAACGGCGGCAACCCGGTGCTATACGAATACGATTCGTCGCCCAGTCCCGATCCGAATGCGGATCCCGGCGCAGTCAGCGGCCGCTACATTTCCAATATCACGGACAAACTGGGAAACGAGTACGCCATTGAGTGCGAACACAAAATGAACCCGGTCTACGGGCCGCAGGCGTATGTCATAACACTTGGGTATCCCACCGGCCTTGAAACGACGTATGATCGAAGCGTGACCGGAACGGGCCACAGCGATGTCACTATCATTAACCGGGACACGACCACCAGTACCGACCTCACGAAATTCAAGATCGTTTCGGGGCCCGCCGGGTTTCGGCCCGCCAAATACGTCTTCTACCCCACGCCAACTTCCTCGACCGGTGATGAATGGGTATACGAATACGACGATATGGACCTCGTCCGCATCAAAGACCCGAGCGGGGCCACGTATGCCGACTTCACGTATACCGCGGCGGGCCGGTTGTTGACCTCCTCGGTGGCCGGCGAAACACCTATTACGTATACCTACCCCACTGGCGGCAGTTTCCATGCGTCCCTCTACCCCACCCGGAAAATCTCCGGCGCGGATGAAACGCGGTACGAATACGACGCGAACCTGCGGCTCACCCGCGTCGAAGGGCCGGGCGCGGGCGGCATGGAGAAAGTCCTCGCCACCAGCAGCGCGCAACTGCTCACGAACGGGACGACGCAATTCATGCCGTCGTCTTCGACGCATTGCTGGATCGACGATATCTGCATGACGAACGGGGACACGGGCGCGGCAATGATCGCTGACTATTTTAACGATGGAAATTACAATGGCTGGAGCGTATGGAGTTCCACGTGGGACCTCGCGAACGGTTACATGCAGCGCACGAGCGGCACGGGCGGGTTCCAGTGGGTCAATTCCGTCGCGAATCCGATTGTCAGTTTTTCGTACCGCTCGGATGATACGCAGCAGGGCAATGCGATGCTCATAGGATTTCGCAACAGCGGGTCGGATTACGTGCGCCTGCTGATTTTTCCGACGAAGCTCCAGTTGCTCCAGCGCATTGGGTCCACGTTTACAACGCTTTCCCATGACCTGACCGCGGGTTCCGCAGCCAACACGTGGTACGACGTAAAGATAATCGCCAATGGCAGCAGCATCGAAGTCTGGCGCTCGACCGGTTACACGCTTGAGTACGACCAATACGGGCAGGTCACCGCCGCCGTCAGCGGCACGGGAAAGACCTGGGATTTTGAGTACGACACGCAAGGAAATTTGGTCGAGGCAATCGATCCCGAGGAAGAGGAACGGACTTATACGTTTGATAACTTCGGAAACACGAAGACTGCGACGGTGGACGCAGCACTTGCGGTTGCTTTCGAGCATCTTGACCCCGCTTATCCGCGCTATCTTACGCGCAGAGAAGAAGCCGCTGGAACGTCTGCAGACTACATCTTCAACCAGCAAGGTCGGCTCGCGGAAAAAACGTTGGAAAGTAGTGGTGTGCAATCCCTTCGCTATGTACACACTTATGATTACCTTCAGCGAAATTTGGTTACGATAAGCGAATCCGCGACCCAAAGTCAATTAACTCAGTTAACGTACAACATGCTAGGACTTCTAATGTACGTTTCTCACGGTGACCCGAGCGAGTCTGCACGCTACATCTACGATCACCGTGGATTAGTAACTTCCCGGAAAAACCCCTTTGGCATTACCAGAAACTATATTTACAACTCCCTAGGTCAAGTTTCAGGCGTCAACGACGATATGCAATATCCAGTTCTGCATTATATAGACCCAAATCGTGAAGTTAAAAATCTAACTGGAAAACCGCGACCCGACGGTGATGGGCATGGCCCAGGTGATGACCGGGACCCTGACGGTGAGGGAGGCGAGACCGAAAATCCACCTGGAGAGGGACCTGAAGACTGCGCTGTTTGTATCTGCAAAGTCGATACCGATGGGGATGGCATCCCGGACGGGGAGGACCTGGACGACGATGGTGACAACATCCCGGACGCAATTGATCCTGATGACGATGGTGACGGGATCCCGGATTACCAGGACGGCGATGACGACAACGACGGCGATCCCGATGACACTGATCCCGACGATGACGGTGACGGCGATCCGGATGAGACAGATCCTGACGACGACGGTGATGGGACTGAGGACGGTGACGATTCGGACGATAGCGGCCAGGACGGCGATATCGACGGCGATGGAATTTCAAATGGCGAGGATAATGATGATGACGGCGACGGCCAAAATGATGACGTTGACACCGACGACGACGGAGACGGCATCCCCGATGGCCCGGATAACGACGATGGCGGTGGCAATACCGACGATGGTGGGGATGGAGACGGGGATGGAGACGGGGATGGTGATGGCGACGGCGACGGCGACGGCGATGGAGACGGAGACGGAGACGGAGATGTTACGCTTAACATCTCTGTAACAGGCAATGGTGCAACAGATCCTTCACCTGGTTCATACGAATACAATAAAGCAGCCGCAATTGAAGAAACGGTGTCCGCAATCAATACTACATCCGGCTACGAATTTCACCATTGGGAAATCACTGGTTGGGGTACGCTCACGGAACCCGTGCTAGTAAACATTCCAATGACAAAAGATTGGACATTAAAGGCAGTGTTTCGCCCAATTGAAACCGGCAACCGCGATAGATTATTTGACATAGATATTGCCACGTTCATTCCACAAAATCATTTTGTCATCCCTAACCTTCAGTGCGTGTTGAATGAGCCGGATATGCCAGACCCGCCGATGCTCGGCGGAGGGGATAATAGAATCGACGCAGTGTGGAAGTCTTCGTTTTGGCGAACCAAAATGACTGCGGGCGCCGCTCCCTGGATCGATTCAGAGGCTGACAATGGTCTATACTTCACTCCTGTTTCATTACGACAAATATCGGAAACCTATACATGGGACGCTATTACAGCTAGTATGATAAGTACCGCAGCGCGGGCTGATACAGCGTTGTCCGATTGCGTGCTTAAGCACTGTGCTCAATTCAGCTCCACGTGGGAAAACGACGTGACTACCTATCGTTGGAGCGACTTCGTGGTGGAATATACATTCGACATGACCGCTACTCCTGGATGTATACCTTTTGGCCTTGAAGCGGTTATGCCGTCCATCGATTACAGTATAGTTATAACCTTGGATGTACAGCCATTAGAATATACAAATTATTGGGTGGATGGTTGGCATGATCAATTCCCCCACTACGAAATTTGGCTATACCGGCCGTGGGGAAACCAGGCCCCTCACTGTATTCACAATGACCCGCCACCTTTCCTTGCGCCTTTGGGTTTAGGTGGCCTTAGCATTCCAACATCAATTTTCGAGACTGGTACATTTTCAAACTAACTATTATAGGGGGCATTGCTATGTACCATTGGGATTCCAGATTAGAAACAGTTCTCACTCAAACCATTTTTCGCTTCGCAGTTGCGCTATTTGCATCTATCCATATTGTCGCCACGGCAGAACAAGAAGTTCCGCCAAAACTGTTCTTTTCCGTGATGGATTTAGGGAGTGAAGTTAAATCTTTACAAGCGCAGAAAGACGAACAATCGAAAGCGCTCTTGGGCAGTAAATTGACGCAATTGGCATTAAGTGTAAATTCGTTGGTCGCTATCGACAATTGGCAGCCAACTGAGGAAGATTGCCTAGATTTCGATGAGCGCGTTGTACCCGTCAGTTTAAAGGCTCTAACGGACGGTAGTGTTGGGGATCGACAAAATGCACTAAGAATCATTCTTAGTATTGGAGAAGTGCGAGCGCGCGCAGAGCTTCCTCCTTTGAACAATTTGGAAGAATCCCTCATAACGACGCTTCAACGAGAAACAGATCATGAAGCGCGCAATTTGACCATGCGAGCATTGCAGAGCGTGGGTGTTTTAAGTATTTCTACTCTCACGACGGTGGTTTCTGCCGCAATACAACAGCAGCTTGATACATCATTTCTGCGGGATGCATTCATACTTGTTGCTGAGAATGCCGAGAGTACACCCAGTGCACTCGATTTACTACTCAAGTATTCTCACCACGACGCGATTCCTGTTCAACGGGCTGCGCTTCGGGCGATCTATAAATGCCCAATTGTCTCTCCCGCCATTGTTCAACGTTTACTCGAGGCACTACAGAGTCCAAATTTTCCTGTAAGGCAAGCTGCGGTCTTTGCGCTTCAGGGGAATTCGGTGTCGCAAGCGATGTCTGTCAGCGAGGTACAAGCCATTGCAAATGAAGCCACTAACGAATCACAGGATATGGGCGTTAGTCGCGGCTGTCTCACGGTCCTTGCAGTAGCGGCTCAGTTTAAGCATCGCGCTGAATGTGTAAGCCTTTTGATGCAAATAGCTCTGGATCAAACTAAACCGCAAGAATTGCGCAGCGACGCAGTGAACAATTTTGCGATGATTGCTAATCTTGAATCTGAATATGTCCGCGCGCTTAACGAGATTGGAACACAAGAAAAAAGCAATCCAGTCGGAATCTCAGCAAGAAAGGTTGTTGACTATCTCCAATCCACAAAGATTAAGAGTGACGGGAAAAATTAGGAATTCGGAGGAATTCTGGGACGGACTACGAATTACTAACCAGTTCCTTATTTACCCTACACATATCGAGACAGTTGTGCACCTCGTCCAGTCGGCGATGGAGATGGCCCAGGTGATGACAGGGACCCTGACGGAGAGGGAGGCGATACCAAACTCCTGGAGAGGAACCTGAAGAGTGCGCTTTTTGTATCTGCAAGGTCGATACCGATGGGGATGGCATCCCGGACGGGGAGGACTTGGACGATGATGGTGACAACATCCCGGACGCAATTGACCCTGATGACGATGGTGACGGGATCCCGGATTACCAGGATGGTGATGATGACAACGACGGCGATCCCGATGACACCGATCCGGACGACGACGGTGACGGCGATCCCGATGACACCGACCCGGATGACGACGGTGATGGGACTGAGGACGGTGACGATTCAGACGATAGCGGCGGGGATGGCGATATCGACGGCGATGGAATTTCAAATGGCGAGGATAATGATGATGACGGAATGAGTCTGCGACGAGTGGTGATGTCGAGGAAAATATTGAGATCTTTGAGTGGTTGGCCGCGCGGCTAGTGATTTATCGCCATTACTTTTTCATTAACCATGCTTCCGACAACAAAGTGCCCCAGCCGCCGGTGTTGCGCCATTGCTCGACGGTTACCCGATCGCCGATGGCTATGTCGGCGGCTTTTTCGAGGCGGACGACCAGTTCGCCGTCTGACGTTGCGTCCTGGGGGATGTCATAGGTGAAGAAATCGCTCATCTGCTCGGGGAGTTCTACTTCGCGCGCGAGGACAAGATCGTCGGCGAATATGGTTTGGGATTTCTGGTTCATTCGATCGGCGTAGCGCTCCTGGTACCAGGGGCGCACCAGCGTTAACCGAATGCGGTATGACGCGCTGGGGTCGAGGCCGCGGTAGTGCAAGGTCACGCCCTGCGCTTCGTCCTGCGTGAAGTGCATGGTGCGCTGGCTAAGCCGGTTTTTCTCGAACAACTTGCCGGGGACGTAAGGCTGGCCGTGGTCATACGGATAACCATTCACGACGTTTGGACAATCATTAAACGAGCCGCAGTTATCGTAGAACCCGCCCTCGCCCGGGTCTTCGTATGCGACGATCATGCGCAGGAGTTTGCGTGTTTCTCCGTCATTTTTTGCGTCGCGGGCGCGTTCGAGCTGACGCTTCAGCCAGCCCAGCCCGATGAAATCGTGTCCGGTTAATGTGTAATAGCCTTCGCTGCGCACGCCATAGAGCGTATTGCTTTCCTCGCCCAGACATCCTGCCTCTCCGCGCAACGCGCTCATGGCGTCGGTTTCGGTTTGGTTATCAAATAAAGGAAGCAGGGCCGTAGCGCTATCAAGGTTTCCGGTGTCGATGATCTCCCCCACTTCCTTTTCGATTTTAGTTTGAAGGTCCACTTGCTCGCGGACATTCAATTTGATGTATTTGTCGAGCGCGCCTTTCTGCATGTACTGCCGCCATAGCCAGTGGGCTTTCATCTGGTGCGGCGGGATTTTCGCTCCGGCCTGTTTCACCAGATCGTAGTACCGATCAATCCCTTCTTTTTCGGTGATGGGCTTATCCGGGTCGTGTTGCAGGTTTTTTTCGAGTAGGAAAATTGCCTCGGCCATCAACGGCGCGGCATCCGGGCCAAACCAGGTGCGACAGTATTCGTCCACCACGGCTTCAACGCTGGTGTGCGGGGACCACAGCAGACGCTGCCACATCCATTGGTTGAAATGATCGTGCGTTCCGCTTGAGTGCGTGATGTCGCCCGCGCCGTACCGGACCACTTCGCCAAAGACCCAATGATAAAAGCGCGGCCATGCGTAAAACGTGAGGCGGTCGTACACCATCGTCAACGCTTCGTCCGCCTGCCGCTCGTAAATGAAATGGTTCCACGAGGGCGGTAGATCGCCGTTGCGGTCCGCGCGCGGATAGGCCTGCACGTAGGCGTGCTGGGCATATCGCCAGTGCGTGATTTCGTTGTAGTGCAACAAGGTCTGTTGCGGAGGAAGGTGGTGCATGATTTCCTGGTTGTACCGATCGAAGGGCCCGAACCCGGGATAGCGAAACAAGTCCATACGATGCGTCTGCCGATGGCCGGGCTGCCAGCTCATGGCGTCCGAACCCGGACCATAGCCCCACGCCCACAGCCATTCACGCGGCTTCTCCTGCAAATACGCGAAGATAGACTGGTCGTCTTCGTCATCAAACTTTTGGTTTGTGAACCAGATGCGGGTGTTCGGGCTGTTCGCGTGAATAATCGCGGCCATGTCTTCGCAGAGCTTGATGAACGTGAGGCCGTAGGGATTGCACTTGTCGCATTCACACCCGCCGCCGTCGCCGCCGACCATCTTCACAAAATCAAATTTCGGGGCGGTGGCGAAGAATTTTCGACAGGTTTCGATCAGCGCCGCGCGCGCTTCCGGCACGGAAGGACACAGATAGTTCAGCCGGCCAATGGACTCCTTTGCGAGCCATTCCTCGGGCCCCGTGCCGACATTGGGGTGATAGTTTTCCTGGGTCATCAAATCGAACGATTTCAGGAACTCGAACATCGGGCCCGGCGCGACATCGAACGCATTTGCCCCCGCAATCGCGGAATCGAGAATGTCGCGTTGGGTTTCCACCTCGGTCCAGTCGCGGACTTTCGCGACACGCTTCGAGACGCCACTTTGTCCAAACTGGGTTCCGCGCACTTCAAACGCGGGCGCGGTGCGGACCGCGATGGAATCGGGAAAGGTAACGGAATCGGGATTGACGATTGCCTGGCGCAGAATTTCGCCGACCGCATAAAGCGTCCCGCGCTGATCCACCGAGGCGGCAAGCAATACCGGTTGATCCGCATCGAAATACGACCGCACCAGATAGCCTTCGGGGCCGGGATCGCGGTCGAGCAGCGGTTTAATGCGTTCGGCGTCGCAGTGGGCAAGAATAGCATCGTGATTTGGGTGCACGCCAAGAAGTACGACCAATCCTGAAGTGTTGTTGACGGGTTGTCCGGTTTCGGACACTACGCGGACGTTTGGACCACCTAGTTCCGTTAAGCGGGCCTCTAACAATTGTGCGCACTTCAATTCGACGCGGGTTGCACGCGCGCCAGTACGAATTTCAATGCCACTGAACTCCGCCCCCAGTGACACGTACGTCATCGACAAGAACAAAATTGCGCCACAAAGCAAAGTCCTACACATACTGAATAAACACTCCCAATATTTTTGTTTGAAGTCCCCGTTTCCGACGCTTTCGTGCGCTCAAGATCACCAGGCGCGCCTCCGGAAGTCTATCAAGTGCCAGCAAGGTTGTGTGAATGGAATCATTTCGGTCACATTTGGCAGGCTATATTGTCAACTGAGCCGTCATGCGTGAACCGCGACCCGATCTGTAGACTTCAATCACGTGCGCACCGGTAAGGATACGTGTATTATAGAAAGGCTGGGCGCCTCGGGGAGACAATCCCCACTGTTTATTTGCTCATCGTGGATATCCCTGAGTTTGAAAAATGACCCCGGCCCAACACAACACTCCCCGGAGGTTTGCGCGATGAGAAATCCGGTAGGGCTCTATCTCACAGTGGCGCTCGGAATTTTCCAATTCGTCGTTCCCAGCGCGACCGCCGACACAATCACCCACGAATGGGCCTTGGGGATGGGTTCCCCTGACAGCGACGCCGGCCAGGAAATAGCCCTCGACCAGAATCGTAGTGTTTATGTAGTCGGCTATTTCCAGGGCACCGTTGACTTCGATCCCGGCCTGCAAGAGCACGAGCTCACCGCAGTAGCCGAGGCCGACGCCTATGTCCTCAAATTAAACTCCGATGGAAAATTTCAGTGGGTCAGGCAGGTCGGCGGTTCCGGCACCGAAATCCCGTATGCGCTCGAACTCGATGCCGACGGCAACATCTATGTCGCGGGAACGTTTACGGAGACGGCTGATTTCAACCCCGGCGCCGGCACTGCAAATCGCACAGCCAAGGGCGACCCCGACAACTTTGTCCTGAAATTAAACAGTGCCGGCGATTTTATCTGGGCAAAACAACTTGGCGGAAAGACAGGCCAGACTTACGGGCTCGGCTCAACACTCGACGGCGATGGCAATATCTATCTTATTGGCCATTTCTACGGTAGTGTGGACTTCGATCCGGGTGACCAGAAGGAGAAACTCGAAAGCGTCGGCAGCTCCGACATCTTCATTGTAAAACTTGACGCCGATGGAAATTTGAATTGGGTCAATCAGATCGGCAGCGCGACAAGCGAATTTGGAAGCGACCTCGTTGTAGATCTGAACGGCTTCGTCTATGTCGCCGGAGCGTTTTCATCCACGGTGGATCTTGACCCGGGCCCTGATATCGACGTCGCGTCGACCAACGGCGGTTACGATAGCTTCGTCGCCAAGTTCGATTTCAACGGCAACCATATTTGGTCCAATGCGTTCGGCGGTACGGGCGATGAAATCGTGCGGCGATTGGCTCTCGACAACAATCGCGACGTCTACGCGTCGGGCAGATTCGACGACTCTGTCGTATTCAACATTGAAGACGCAGTTACCAGTCAAGGCGGTTCCGACGTTTTCCTCATCAAGCTTTCGAGTGAAACGAGCTCCGTAATCGCTGCGGACTCGATGGGGGGACTTGACGACGAAGATACCTTCGCGTTATGCGCGGACAACGAAGGCAATGCCTATGTCGGCGGCGCATTTGAAGGGACGGCCCACTTCAATCCCGGACCCGATACCGTACAATTCGACGGCGCGGGCGGTCGAGATATTTTTCAAGCGAAATATCTCGCCAATGGCGACTTCGCCTGGGCCTTTCCCATCGGTGGGCTGGAATTCGACTTCTGTGCCGCTATCACCGTTGATACTGTGGGTAACACCTATTGCACCGGACAATTCTCCGATTCCGTCGTATTTGATCCAAACCCCAGTTTCCTTGCGCCACTCGTAAGCGAGGGAAACACAGACCTCTTCGTCTTCAAGCTGAACTTCTTCCCCAATGGGTCCGTAAGCGTGAAGCTCAAACCCAAGGGCGCCCGTCGCGCCGGCGCAGCCTGGCGGCTCGATAACGCGCCACCCTGGCGAAAGCACAAAGATCTCGTCAATGACGTCTCTCCCGGCCAACATACCATCCAATTCAAAGCGGTCTCAGGCCACCAAACCCCCACCAGCAAAACTATCAATGTCGATGCAAATGAAATCGAGTCGGTTACCGGCAAATACAAGAAAAATTAGGTCGTTGCTTACGTGCCATCACTTTCTTGTCGAGGAGATTAATCCCCCGTACAATCCATGTACACATCGCACTACGTGGGATCTCCCACATGTAATTGGTGGAGGAACGAAGATGTCGTCGCGACTCCTAATAGTGCTTCAAGTAATTGCAATATTCTCTGTTCCATTCGTCACAGAGGGCTCAAGTGTCAAAGACATTCCGCTGGCAGAAATCACAGAGCAAACTGATTTCTGGGTGCGCGGGCGGATTGTCTCCATCGAGATCAACCCGCTGAGCGAGGACGAACGGCATAGGTTTAATTCTCAAGGCGACACTGAAGTAAAAATTGTCATTGAACTGGTAGACGCTATACCGCATATCGAAGAAACCCGGATAACTGTCCACTGGTCATCAACGCCGGAGCGACTTCAGCGGGTGAAAGTGAATGAGGAATGTATCGCAGCGCTGATACGGCAGGATGACGGAACGTACAAAAGCCTGGGGTCCGTCGGTTTCTTCGGCTGGTATCAACCTGATCCAAAGACAGGTCTTTTTCCTTCAGTGGGCGGCAATATACGAAATGTCCCCCCGCAACTAGCATGGGACTTGGTTTCAACGCTTCGGCTTGGGCCGGAGTCTTCTTCCGGTGTTGACAAAGGCCCGCAAGACAAATGGCTTAGCCGATTAAAAGACGGCACTTTGGCGGAGTTTTCCGCGGCCCAGGTTGTGCTTGATGCATTTCCGGAGCAATCCCCCACTCCGGAAATTTTAATCGCGGCGTGCGAAGAACAGTATGCGAATTTTCAGGTTGGGATAGCCGACCAGGCGGAACCTTACGACGCCATTATGGTCTTCCAACGCAGCTTGCCTATTACTTTCAACCTTTTGGAGCGCATCGGGGATTCGGTTTCCACCTCAAGACTAATCGAATTTTATGAGCGTGACCTTGGCAGTCAGTATAGTGTCTTCGATGATCATGGCGTCCCCGGGATGCTCATCAATTTAATTTGCGCGCGCGGAGGCGATACACGCACCGATCATCTCCGCCGGTTGATTGGGAAGCAATTCACGTGGACGGCGGGAGATAATCGCGAACAGAAATCGCGGACCCCGATTGAAGCCGATCACATCGTCTTATCAATAATTGCGGAGTCTCCCGGCGGCGATATTGACGCGCTTTTAATTGAGATGTTGGGGCGTCCTGCCGATTTCACAATCGCAGATAGCGGTTCACTGGCAGGAGTGTGGCGCGCTATGGCAATGCGCGGCCAACCTGAAATCAAGACCTACCTCGACGAACTTGTTGCGAATCCGGACTCGTTCAATCTGGGAGTTCGGAGGGAAGAATCACGTCAGAAAACTCTTGAATATGCCAGGACAAATCTCACGTTGTACTCCAGCAAGGCCATGCCTCGTTCCGAGCATATTCGGCAGATGCTGAGTCAGTATGAATCCGGCGATTTTGGCATTCTTTCAATGCTGTTCAGAAGCATATCTAAGACCGATTCCGAATGGATTCCCAAACTCGCTTCGATTCCCCCGGAACACCTGAAGGATAGAAACGACAGCATGGAGAATGCGTTCTCGGAGATGACGACGCGAACGTTTCCTGACCCGGTGTTTCTGCCACAATTGCGTGTTTTGGTTCAAACCAACCAGAACGGATACGTACTCGAAGCGCTTACTGCATGCGGCGATGAGGAGCTTGCGCGAAAGATCGCGATGGGCCAACTTACTCTCCGTCCGACCTCGGGCGACTGGCGTGGTATATACGATGCCATTACAAAACAGACGGGCATCGTTCTATTTCTCGGTAAACTCGAAGACCCGGAATTGGAGCCTATCATTCTACCCTTCACCCAACAGACGTTGATTGAAGGTTATCGGGAAATTCTAATTGCGGCCGCTGAAGCCGAAAATAAAGATCCGTACGACTTCGAAGTTCGCAGCCTGGAAAAATGTGCGATTCTAGCGCTAGCCCGGGCTGGCGGATCGAATGCCGTGCCACGGCTACGTGAGATTTACCGCGACGGCGATATCGGCGCTCGAATAGCTGCTGCCATGGGTCTGTATGCGCTCGGAGACGACACAGGCAGCGAACTTGTTGTTTTGTTCGAGCAACATCGCGAACTCGAAAACGAAGAAATCGCAGCGCGGTGGCGCGTCGATATTTCGGGCGATTTTCACCACGCTACACGCTACCTGGAAAATCCCCGCTTGGACGCTGTTTTGCTCAATCGGCTCAAACAAGGTTTCGGCGAGGGCGACCATGACGTGGTTTCCTATGAGGGATTTGTGAATGCGAACAAGTCTATGATTCTACCTGCGCTCGCCGATAACCTGGACCATGAAAATCCCAGGCTGCGGCGTGATGCGGACCGACTTCTACGCCAAATCACTCGCCAGAAATTTGATTTTGACCCAGACAAATCTCCGCGCAACCAAGCGGAAGCGATTGCGAACTGGCGGGCGTGGTTAAATGCACATTCTTAACGCTGATAGTTGGACGGAATTGAAATGCTCTGGCTGAAGCCGATCCGAAGTTATATCCGCTTCGCGCGGTGACGCACCCAATTTCTCTAAATCGATCTCAACAACCCCTCCATGATCGCAGCGGCCATCTGTGCCACGCGCGAATTCATTCCTGTCCCATGGAGGGCACTCACATCCTGGCCGCGATTCGCGATGTTGAACGCACCGTCGTCAGCGCAGAAGTGTGGAACGGGGACTACGCGCGTCCGCGGAAAATTCCTGACTCGCCCGCGCTACGTGCTATGATTTCCGCTTATTTTCCCAAAAGACGACAGTGGCAGCAATTTTGAAATGTCACAACGGAGGCAGTCTCTTTCATGGCGAGCGGTTTGTACGATCATAAGGTGATCGAGAAAAAATGGCAGGGGTTTTGGGCCGAGCAGAAGACGTTCAAATCCGAAATCGATCCTAAAAAGCCGAAGTATTACATTCTCGATATGTTCCCCTATCCGAGCGGCGACGGTCTGCACGTGGGCCATCCGCTCGGCTACGTCGCCACGGACATCATTGCCCGGGTCAAGCGGATGAAAGGCTTCAACGTTCTGCATCCGATGGGGTGGGATGCCTTTGGCCTGCCCGCGGAACGCCACGCTATGCGCACGGGTGAGCATCCCGCGATCATCACGCGACGCAACTGTGACACGTTCCGCAGGCAGTTGCAGTTGCTTGGCCTGTCTTACGACTGGGACCGTGAAATCGACACTACTGATCCCGGTTATTACAAATGGACGCAATGGATTTTTGAAGTGCTGTATCACGCCGGCTTGGCTTACCAGACCGAAGCGCCCGTGAACTGGTGTCCGGCTGTCGGCACGGTCCTCGCCAACGAAGAAGTGAAAGACGGTAAATACGTTGAAACGGGCGACCCCGTCGAGAAGCGGATGATGCGGCAATGGATGCTGAAGATCACCGCCTATGCGGAACGATTGCTCGACGATCTCGACGGTCTCGATTGGCCGGAAAACGTCAAGACGATGCAGCGCGAATGGATCGGCAAAAGCGAAGGCGCGGACGTGACGTTCAAGGTTGCGGATTCGGACCTTTCGTTCATGGTGTTCACGACGCGCCCGGACACATTGTTCGGCGCGACATATTGCGTGCTCGCGCCGGAGCATCCGCTGACGAAGACCATTACTGCGCCTTCGCAACGCGTCGCGGTGAACGAATACATGGAAGCGGCGTCCAAACGCAGCGCGCAGGACCGCATGGCCGCCGAGCGCGAGAAGACAGGCGTGTTCACTGGCGCGTATGCGATCAATCCCGTGAACGACGAGCGCGTGCCCATCTGGACGGCGGACTACGTCCTCGCGGAATATGGCTACGGCGCGATCATGGCCGTGCCCGCGCACGACACGCGCGATTTTGAATTCGCTACTAAATTTGGACTGCCGATTATCGAAGTGGTCAGCGGCGGCAACATCTCGGAAGAGGCCTATACCGGCGACGGCGTGCTGGTGAATTCCGGCCTTATCAATGGTCTCGCCGTGCCGGACGCGAAAAAGAAAATCTCCGATTGGCTTGAGGAACGTGGACTCGGCAAGGCCACGGTGAATTATCGTCTGCGCGATTGGTTGTTCTCGCGTCAACGCTATTGGGGCGAACCGATCCCTATCATCACGCTTGAAGACGGCACGCAACGCGCCGTGCCCATGAGGGATCTACCCGTCACGCTTCCTGAGCTCGACGAGTACAAGCCGACCGCAGACGGCCAGCCCCCGCTCGCGCGCGCAACGCTGTGGTTGCACACCACCGATCCGGAAACGGGCAAATCCGCTGTCCGCGAAACGAACACTATGCCGCAATGGGCGGGGTCGTGCTGGTACTACCTGCGGTTTGTTGATGCGCGCAATGCAAACGAGGCGTGGTCAACGGAGTCCGAACGCTATTGGATGCCTGTCGATCTCTACGTTGGCGGGACGGAACACGCGGTGCTCCATCTGCTCTACTCGCGCTTCTGGCACAAGGTGCTGTACGACGCCGGCTATGTCTCGACAAAAGAACCATTCCTGCGCCTGTTCAATCCTGGAAAGATACAGGCGTACTCGTACCGAGATGATAGCGGAAAATATTACTACCCCGAACAGGTCGAGAAACGCGGTGATGCATGGGCGGTGAAAGGCACCGGGGCACCGGTGCAGACTCAGGTCGAAAAAATGAGCAAGTCGCGTTACAACGTCGTGAACCCCGACAAGGTTGTGGACGAACAAGGCGCGGATTCACTACGCCTCTATGAAATGTTCATGGGCCCGCTCGACCGCGACAAACCGTGGACGGAAGAAGGCTTGCACGGCATCAACCGGTTTATTCGCCGCGTGTGGGCGCTGATCATCGCGGAAGACGGAACCGTTCAGACGCGCATATCCTCGAGCGCGGGCGACGCGGCGACAACCAAGGCCCTGCACCAAACCATCAAGACTGTTTCGATCGATGTAGACCATCTCCAATTTAACACGGCAATTTCGCGCATGATGGAGTATCTCAACGCGGCATCGAAAGCCGAATCCATCTCCCACACCGACATCGAACAGTTTGTGCGCATCCTCTCCCCCTTCGCGCCGCACCTTTGCGAAGAACTTTGGGAACGCCTTGGCCACACCACGTCCATTGCTTTCGAACCTTGGCCCACGTACGACGAATCCCTGCTCGTCGAAACCACGATCGAGATTCCCGTGCAGGTGAATGGAAAACTGCGCGGCGTTGTGACGGTCGATGCTGGCGCGGAGAAGGAAGCCATCATCGCCGCGGCAAAGGCCGAACCGCGCGTGGCTGCCCAATTGGATGGAAAACAGATCGTGAAAGAGATTTACGTACCCGGGAAACTCGCCGGGTTCGTCGTGAAATAACGGGTGACAAATAAAGGATGGTGCGCACGCGAAGAATTATCGCCTCGTTCGTCCTCACAGTGGGATAGTTACTCCCGTTCTTAAGCGTCGCGCGTTTGACATGCACAATTTGCCCATGCTAACCTTTTCACCTGCTACGAAGCACTTCGTAGCGCCCCAGCGGGGGCGTAGTTCAGTTGGTTAGAACGCTGCCCTGTCACGGCAGAGGTCGCCGGTTCGAGTCCGGTCGTCCCCGCCATTCAAATCTATAAACGCCAAGGTCTTAACGAAGACCGGTGTGCTCGCTGTACTGCATTACAGATATAATCTTACCCGTATGTTACCCGTGAGAAGAGCATTTCTGTGCCTTGTCAAAGGTGTGGAAAAGTGGTTCCGTCCAGTGTGGTTGGGCAGCAACTATTTGTGTCAGTGAAGGGTATCCGCCGCAGCGTTGACATTCGTTCTCCGTGCTGCCTTGGTCGCATGGTATCCATGTGTCGGTGCCGTCCATCTCAACAGACAGACCATGCGGCCACGGAACGCGGTTAGCTTCGTGTCGGGGTTGTGGAACGCTACAAGGTCCGGGTGAATTTCCTTGCAGGTGTAGTGCTCTGGTAGGCGGAATGGTTGGGTCGTCATCGTCTGATACTCCCTCTGTGGGAGCATGGCGATCATGGGCGGGATGGGGTAACATAACCCCAGGCCGTTGGCATGCTAACCATGCTTTCCGGTTTAGCGGGCCGTTGACGTTGATAGCGTCGGCGGCTCGCGCTTAATTAAACTGAGATCATCCTATAGCAGGTTAGCCCAAAACGTCAAGATTTGTTTTAGTCGGCTTCCGCGTCCGCAATCTGAAGGCTGGTGGCCCCGATGCAGTCCTTCGAGTCGTCCCCCTTGGCCTTTCTAAGGAGTTTATTCGCGGTTCGCCCAATTCGTTTGCGCGCCTCTCCGGCTTTTTCGCCTTCCATGACTTCGCGCTTTATCACTTCGTTTATCAAAACTGCTTTGATTTCTTCTATATCGATCCGGACATCTGGCGACACCCGGCGAAGCTCACGCCGCACGACTTCAAGTATCGGCTCGGTAAGCATCATGGCGCCGAGGAAAAATCTGCTTAACGCTTGTTTCTGGCTGTGATATTCACTGAGAACGGATTTTGCCCAGCCTTCTTTGCAGAAGAGAAAAAGGCCTTCGACATCTTTGGTGCTTTTGGGATTGAGCGCGCAGATATTTAATTCGATCACGAGTTCGTGGGCAATGGGTTTGGTAAAGGTGATTTTATAGAATCGCCAATACATGCCGTTCGTCAACACGACCCAATCAACGCCCTGATTTGCGGCATAATCAACGGCTTGCTTGACGTGCGAATCCTTCAGATCGATACCGATTGCCTTTACTTCAAGCAGGGATTGAAGCTCTCCGTCAACCTTTGTGGCGAGATCGCAATACGTCCCGCGAATAACATATTCAGACGTTATCTCGGAATACTTATCGTAGCCAAAAATTTCCGCCAACATATCGACAACTATCGTGACTGTGTCTGATTCGCCTACGTCTCGCGATTTTGCAGACGTGATGACGCCCTGAAATCGTTTCAGGCTGGTGGTTAATCGGTTGAGCACTTTGCCCGGAATTGCCATCCGTATTCCCCCTCTGGTCGATTACTTTAAGGTGTTTTATATTACAGGATGACAGGGTGGTGTGACAAGGTGTCAGACTCCGACAAAAGGTAAGGTGATTTGGCCCTACCTTTTTGGCTGCGCCCTACCGCTAACTTCTGCCGGTCCTTGGCCCGTTCGTCGTAGAACCCCCGCGAGCTTGTAGGACGCGCTCCGATATTGCGAGATCAGGAATTCGCGAAATCCTTAAATTGTTGCCTTTATGGTATGCGGCTATTTCGGGTATGAAGGAACTTCTCATGAATGAGACAGCAAGCGCCTACGATGTCATCAGCATCTTAGAAACTGAAATTGAGAAAGGAGATCGGAAGGCTCAGGAAGTTAGTGAAAGCCTTCGGAACCTGATACAAAGCGACAAGCACGCTTTCGTATTTCGGGATTATCGTAAGCAGTGTCCCTTGTATTACTGGTTGGCAAATGTGAAGGGATTGCACCAATATTCTGGGTTCTTTCCTTCGCAGAACGTCGAAGAGCACCAGCTGTAGCAACCACAGTTCCTGCTGCGTCACGGGACTGCCAGGTATTGATAGGGAGGGTTTGCGATGTCGAACAATGGTATCTCATTGGTTAGCGCGAACGAAATTGCAGACCATTTGGCCCCTTGCGTAACCAATGGCGATAAACGGGCGGAACTGATCCTTCAAAATCTTGTGAACTTCGTTGAGCAGAACCCCGCCCACGGTATGGCGGACACAAACGGTGATGGTGATATCGATGGTTGGTCACAAAAGAAATCGTGGATTGAGTGGGTCCGTGATGTGCAAGGATTGGCGTTTTACCCCGTTTTTCGGGCAGATTGCGAATAGCTAGGTTCCGAGGATCGCCGATGGCAGGCGTGCCAATTATAACGGAAAAATAATGGCGCGCCCGCGTTGCGGCCATTGCAAGTTGCCCGGTAGCAGAACAGGGGCACAAAGGTTACGCCCGAATTCCTACAACCGATCGGGACTCCATCTGATTTAAGGTCCGCCTACCCTTTCCCATACTACCGACTTTGGAGCAAATAAGAGAACAGGAGTTGGAATCATGGCAACAACCCCACCACAACGTAAAAGCGGCCGTCAATCGCCTGCCCGCACCAAAGATGCCAACAAAGAAGTCCGGGCACGGGGCGGGCGCAAGCCAGGAGATTATGAACAGGACAAGAAGACCCGGAAAGGAAGCAAACACAGCAACCGTGATGGCAGCGATTCAAACGCGCGCTGACGTTCGCGCGTCTTTATAGGCGGACAGGATGTGAAACAACTTAGAATAC
>JAWXCN010000096.1:0-15317 GCA_034408725.1 Candidatus Hydrogenedentota bacterium | reverse complement strand
TCGCGCGCGCGCGCGAACATTTCAGCCAACTCTTCGCCGAACGGGGTTGTGTGCTTTGCCTCGTACACAGTACCCGCGATGTCGTACCCGATGGTGCCGAAGCATGCACAGGTTGCGCCGTGGGTGTGAAGAATTCGCTGGACCATGCGCGCGGTCGTGGTTTTGCCGTTGGTTCCGGTCACGCCAATGACGGTCATGTGTTTGGAAGGACTGCCATGAAGCGCGTGCGCGAGGATACCCAGCGCGCGACGCGCGTTGGGCACGCTGAAGTATGGGACGCCCGCGCTCTGCGTAATGCCGGTGCGCTCTCCGAGCACCGCGACGGCCCCCGCACCCACGGCAAAGGGGATGAAATCGTGTCCATCCACTTTTGTGCCTTGCGCGGCTACGAAGACAGTTCCGGGTATGCAGCGTCGCGAGTCTTCGGTCACGCGAGTAATGTGTGCGGGATCGAGCGCGCGGGGCGCGGACGCTATCAACTTCGCTACGTCCTGGAGGGTCATGGCGTTGGAGGTACGGCCCTATTTGCACTGAGTTTCGCGGGGGTCTCTGCTTCGCGATGTTGTTCGGGCACGATTGACTCAGCGATTGAATTCGAGAACACGAGATGACATAGGGGGACTTCCGTGATCGGTGTGCCTGCAACCGGTTCCTGAACGACGACCCATCCGCTTCCTTGTGAATCCCAGACGACGCCGAGGTCGGCGAGTTTGTCGCGCGCCTGGCGTTTGGTCAAACCGACAAGGTTTGGCAATTGGCCATGACCTATGGGTGTATCCACGGGGAGGGGCGCAAGTTCCCCCCCTGCTTCTTCGGTGGCTGCGATGGCGACTGGGGGTTTTGAAACAGGGCTTTTCTGATTCGCATGAGCGACGAGGACGTCGGCGTCCGCGACGTCCTGCGCGGGCGCGGGCTCGAATGTGCCGGGTTCCATTGGGTCCTGCGGGCATTCGAGATGGATGAGTGATTCGCGCAGCACGGCGCGGAATACAGGACCGCAAACGTACCCGCCGTAATAGATGTCGCTTTGCGGATTGCAGACAACGATGACCGCGCAGAGCCGGGGATCGGCGACCGGCGCGAATCCCGCGAACACCGCCGTGTGACGGTCGGTGTAGTATCCGCCGCCTTCGGCTTTTGGACGGGCGACCTGGGCAGTACCGGTTTTTCCGCCAACGCGGTATTCGGGAATGGCCGCGCGGCTTCCGGTGCCATGTTCAACGACGCCATAGCAGAGTTCGCGCATAACGCGGGCTGTTTGATCGGACATGATTCTGCGCGACGTGGTGGTGTCGAACTGGTAGGTTGTCTGTCCCGATTGACCTACGGCGCGTTCTACGAGATGGGGTTCAACGAGATAGCCACCGTTGGCAATTGCGGAGAAGGCCCTTGCGAGTTGCGGCATGGTGACGGCGATTTCCTGCCCCATGGGCAGCGAAATTTCGGAGAATTTGGTCCATTGTTCGACGGCGCCATAGATGCCAGAGCTTTCATGGAGAAAATCCGGTCCCGTTTTCCGCCCGAATCCGAATTTCCGAATCCACCTGTCCAATTCTTCCCGCTTTCCGGATTCGATAAGGTCCCTGGCGACCTTGATGATGCCAATGTTGCTGGATTCCGCGAATGCTTCGGCAAAGGTGACGGTTTTCATTTTGTGGACATCTTTGATCGTCCTGTACCCGAAGGCGTTCCAGGCGCCGCCTTCGCAATTGATCATGGATTCTGGCGTGTACAGGCCATTTTCGATCGCGGCAGCGGCCGTGACTATTTTGAATGCCGAGCCGGGTTCGAAGACTTCGGAAATAGCGCCGTTGATGCGGAGTTCCGGCGCGTAGTCCCAGTACGCATTGGGATCGAATGCGGGGAGGCACGCAAGGGCGAGGATGGCGCCTGTTTTCGGGTCCATGACGATGCCCATCGCGCGGGTGGCCTGTTTTTCCCGCATGACGGTGGCGAGTTCGCGTTCGAGGATATTCTGGATGGGCTTGTCAATCGTCAGGAACAAGTCATCCCCGCCCTCCGGCGCGACGTATTCGAGCGTTAACGACGAAAGCAGTTTCCGTTTGCCGTCCAAACGCGATTTCTGTTTGCCGGGGATGGTGCGGAGGTGTTCGTTGTAGAGTTGTTCGATGCCATCGGAGCCGATTTGTTCGCGGTTCACGAAGCCTAGGACGTGCGCGGCCAATTGTCCTTCGGGATAGTATCGGGCGGGTTCATGTTTGATCCGCAATCCGCCTTCGCCCCATGCGTTCAAATTTCCGATTGATTCCAGCTCTTCCTGAGTAAGCCAGCGTTTTACGGGGACTTCCTGCATCATTTGGCCTTCGGAGGCGCGGCGTGTTATGCGCGTGATTAGGTCGTCCTCGTTCAGCGAGAGCCGGACGCCCAGGCGTTGCGCGGCCTCATGCGGGTTGTCGAGGTAGCGCGGGTATGCAAATAGCGAAGGCGCGCGGCGTTCGCGCGCGAGGATACGGCCTTCCCGATCGTAAATGCGGCCCCGCGGCATGATGATTGGGATTTCCCCGACGTGAAAGTTTTCGTTTTTCAAGAATCGGGGATCGGGGAAGCCTTGCAATTTGACGAGGTGCAATGCGACGCAGGCGAACACAACGAGCAATCCCCACAACACCGCGCGGATGCGAAGCCGTTGGGCGGCGGTGAGGGGACGACCGGCCGTTTGGACTTCGTAATCGTCCGGCCTATGGGGCGGCATCGCGCGGGTTCCCGGTGTGGCGGATAGGGGCTGCATCCGCAATGGTCATCGGCCCGAAGAAATCGTAGGGCGACACAATTTGGTCGCCAGTATAGGGTGCGCGCAAGACTTCGACTTGACCCGGCTCGATGGGCACGAGTCCAAGGTCAGGCACATGTTCGCTCACGCTTTTCAGGGCCATCAGCTCGTCCGCGCGTTCCTGAAGCCGGCCAATATGGGACGATATTTCCTTAATGCGCGATTTGAGTTCCGTCGCGGCATAGTCGCGTTCGTAAATACACACCTGGAGCCAAGTTTCAAAAAAGAAAACACCGAATGGCACGGCGAGGATGGGAAACCATTTGATCGCGCCGAAGAAAACGGCCACGCGCCGCGAAGCGAATGAACTGTTCATGCGGCCTCCTCGTGCAGGCGTTCGGCCGCGCGCAACTTCGCGCTGCGCGCGCGCGGGTTACGCTCGATTTCCGCTCCATCTGCGGTGACGGGCTTGGGCGTGAGCACTCGAATCCGCGGTGGCGCCGTTTCCGCTACGCGCCCATCGGGAGCAGTCGTGCGCCGGATATGGGATTCGTCACGAAAGATATTTTTTACGATGCGGTCCTCGCCCGAGTGGAAGGCGATGACGACGAGCCGGCCTTCCGGGGAGAGCGCGTCGATGGCGGCGCGGATGCCGTCTTCGAGATGACGGTATTCATCGTTCACTGCGATGCGGATGGCCTGGAACACCGTACGAAGTTCATCGGGCACGCCTTTGACGAATGGAAGCGCTTCGCATACGGCGTCGCGTAAATCAAATGTTGTGTTCAAGGCGCGGCGGTCGCGGCGGGAGATAATGGCGCGGGCAATCCGTTGGGCAGGGCGCACGTCGCCGTATTCGCGCAGAACGCGCACGAGTTCCTGTTCGCGGACGGCCGCGAGCCAAGCGATGGCCGTGGCCGATTGTGTAGTGTCCTGTCGCATGTCCAACGGCCCTTCGTGTTGAAAGGTAAATCCGCGTTGAGGGTCATCCAATTGCATGCTCGACATCCCCGCGTCGATGAGAATTCCATCGACGCGGCCTACGTCCATCTCCTGCAACACCCGAGCAAGACTGCTGTAGTTGGCCTGTATAACTTTCGCGCACGCGAACGGCGCAAGCCGTTCGCGGACCAACGCGACTGCGGCTGGGTCACGATCCAGCGCGATTAGCCGCCCACCGGCCAACTGCCGGCAGAGCAACTCCGCGTGTCCGCCATAACCGGCGGTACAGTCCACGTAAGTTCCACCTGGCCGGATGCGGAGAAATTCCACCACCGGCCCCGGGAGAACGGGTACGTGCACCCTCTATGCTGCTTCCTGGAACTGGCCGATGGCCTGGACTTCGCTTTCGAACGTATCAAACAAAGTCGTGACGCCAACCATGCGAAACAGGCGTTGCGCGTACAGATTCATGCCGACCAGCTTGAGGTCGCCGTTGAGCGCGCGCAGTTTGCGCAACCGCTCGACAAGCACGCCGACACCCATGTAACTCACGAACCGCACGCCGCTGAGATTCATGATGATCTGGTGCCGGCCTTCGGCCAGGCATTCGTACATGGACGTGCGCAACACGTCCACGCCGGTCTCGTCAATGTCTCCTGCCAACCGCAGGACTGTCACCGCGCCGATGTCCTTCCGCTCAACTTTCATGACTTTCCCCACCTTTTCCGGTTGAGGCGCCGTTGTTTCCGCGAATGGATAACAATGGTGGCGCCAGTTGATCGTACAAGCCGGTGTTCCGCGACTTGAACGCGTTCCACACTTCCCTGTTCCACACCTCGAGGTGATCGTCCACGCCGATCACCACTGCTTCTTTCTCGATGGCGGCATGCTTCCGCAAGTGTTCCGGCAAGGGCATGCGCCCTTGCGGATCGGGCCGCGACTCTTCTGTTAAACTGAAGAAGATGCGGCGAAAGGCCAGGGACTCCTCGTCGGACTGACCGGCCTTGCCGGCATTGTGGCGAAGGTTTGCCCAACCTTCGCGGTCAAAGAGGAAAATGGATTGGTTGTCCCCGGGCGCCATGAACCAACTGTCAAAGGAGAACACGCGCATGATGTCGCGAATACGGCTGGGAACGGTGATGCGGGACTTTTCGTCCAGCTTCACAGTCCATTCGCCGAAGTATGCGGTGGCGGCCAACATATTCCCCTTTGACACCCAATCGTTCCCCAATGCCACCAAAATACTACCCCAAAACCGTTTGGGAGTCAACAAAAAAATGATTTCCGTCAGGTGTTTTCTCCTTACAGGCCAATAGGTTATGACTTAATTTCACCATCTAACCACAATATATTGGGGCTATTTGGCAAATTAAAAAAATTGTGGCACTAAATATGGGGCTTCCGAAATGACGGAACTGCGAATTTCGACGGTTGCGGCATGGTCTTTTGGAGAAACAAAACGCCGGCATGGCGCGCGATCCAGGCCATAATTGAAAATCCAGTCGTTTTTAGAGTGTGCATGGTCATGGGAATGGATGGAGAACTCTGCAATTGACCCTATCCCCCGCTGGCCGTAGAATAATGACGGTGCTTCATTACAGTTCCGTTCCACTGCGCAACCCCGTAGCGAGGCTTATGCGATGCGATCTGTACGTATAGCGTTGGTATTCGCGATGTTGGCTGGTCTGACCGTGATCGGGGGCGAAGAATCTCCCTCGTACATCATGACTGTGCGGCTGGATGGCATGGTGGATGACGGTATGACGGTACTTGTTTCGCGGGCGGTGCGAGAGGTTACCGAGGCGGACGCTCTCGTGTTGATTATTGACACGCCTGGCGGGTTGGTGGATGCGGCTGTCACCATTGCGGATTTGATTGTAAAGGCCCCGTGCAAGACGGTGGCTTATATAGACGGTATGGGGGCTATTTCGGCGGGCGCGCTGATCGCGTATGCCTGTGATGAAATTGTGATGTCGCCCTCAACGAACATGGGCGCCGCGCAACCGGTGAGCTTTGGCGCCGAGGGGATGACGCCTCTTGGCGAAAAGGAAATGTCGTATGTTCGCGCGAAGTTTGCGGCATTGGCGGAGATGAAAGGGCGCAATCCCGATATCGCGATGGCGATGGTGGATCAAGATATTGAGTTGCGCGCATACACGCAGCCCGACGGCACATTGGAGATTCGCGGGACCTCGAAGCCTCAAAAGTCGATTGGAACCGAAATTGTCAAGACGCTCAGCACGTCTCCAGAAGATACAGTCAAAAAAATTGTCGAAGTGATCATCGGCCAGGAACTTCCCGGTGTGGCGCCGAAACGGCCTGGAGAAGCCGGTGAACCGGTGCAGACCGACAACCCTGAAACTGCGACGGATGAGTCGACGGTATCCGCGGCATCAACGGTCGAAGACGGCGTCGTAATCGAGGCCGCTGGAAAGTTGCTGACGCTTACGCCGTTGGAAGCAAAGAAGTATGGGGTTATCTCGCATATCGCCGAGGACCTGGAGCAGCTCCAGTGGCAGTTGGGTTATACGAACGCGGCGGTGATTGCGATTGAACCGACCTGGAGCGAGGGACTGTATCGCTGGCTAATTAGTCCGCAGATGACCCTCTTGCTGCTTGTATTTGGCGTAGGTGGACTCTATATCGAAATCAAGACGCCGGGATTCGGTCTGCCGGGGTTCATCGGTATTGCGGCGCTGGCGATTTTTTTCGGATCGCGGATGGTCATCGGACTGTCTGACTGGATTGATCTTGCGCTGGTGGTTATCGGCATCGCACTGATCCTCGTCGAGATTTTTGTGCTTCCGGGGTTTGGTTTTATCGGCGTAATGGGGATCATGTTTGTTTTGTCGGGCGTGGTGCTGTCGTTCACGTATAGTGATTTCACGATTCCCCAATATAGTTGGGAGTGGGCACGGCTCGAGACTGCCGGATTCGTTTTGACAATGACCATGCTGTGTTCAATTGTCCTGGTAATCGCCACGTGGAAACTTCTTCCGCAGACCCCGCTGTACGGAAAACTGGTGCTCATGGACCAGCAGCTTGCTGCCGAAGGGTTCACGGTGCAGGGGCGGAATGAAGTGCAATCGGCGATTGGACGGCAGGGCGTTGCGACAAGTTTGTTACGGCCCGCGGGCCGCGGGCGGTTCGGCGACAAGACACTGCAGGTGGTAAGCGTGTCGGAATTTATTGAAGAAGGCACGCCGATTGTTATTGTACAGGTGGAAGGCAACCGGTATGTTGTGGATCGCGCGAAGACGGGATGATAAATTTGCCGCGGGCGGGCTTTCCGGCCCGCCGGTTGTAGGATAAATTAGTTCAATGGCGGGTTGGAAAACCCGCCCTCCAAGGAGAAATGCCCCCGATCATGGATAATCGTTCATCCCTCATCAAGATGTTGAAACAGCTCATCGATGACATGCTCGTGATTCAGCAGCAGGGCGCGGGGTATTACAGTTGCACGCCGCTGGCCAGGCGATATAACAAATTGCTGGCGCAGGGAAGGCTATTGTTCGACAGTAATGACGGGTTGATGGGGACGTTCGAGAGCGTGGACGAAACCGATCCGAAGGACCCGGCGGACAAGATGAAAGTCGTGCAGGCAATCCGTGTCGAGATTGGGCAATTACTGGCGTTACTGGAATCGTCCGGGGTGCAACCCAAATGATCTGGTGGATGATTTTCCTTTTTGTGATCGGCATTCTGCTGATCCTTTCCGAGTTTGTCCTACCGGGGCTTATCTGCGGCATATTGGGCGGAATCGCAATCGGCCTGAGCTGTCTGATTGCCATCTATTTTCATCCGGAGCACGCCTTGCTCATTATTGTCGCGGAATTGATTTGCGTGACGGCGGCGATTGTGCTCGGTTTTTTTGTCGTAGCCCGTTCGCCGTTGGGGCGCGCGATGGTGCTGAGCGATACGCAGAACGCGGACGCGGGATGGGTATCCGACACCTCGGACGAATCGTTGCTTGGCGCGACGGGCCAGGTATATAGCGCGTTGCGGCCCGCGGGCACGATTTTGGTTCGCGACAAGAAGATCAATGCGGTGTCCACCGGCGATTTTATTGAAGACGGCGCCTGGGTGCGGGTGGTGGAAGTCAACGGCAACCGGGTGGTGGTCGAGCCAGCGGCACAAGGCTAGCGCCGCATGGCCGAATCCATCGGTGTACTTGCGATGCCGATATTGATCATCGTGGTTATCGCATCGCTATTTCTCTTATCGAAACTTGTCAGGCTGTGGTTGCGCGCGCGGGCATCTGGCGCGCCGGTGCCGCTGCATCGAATCGTGCGCATGTCAATGAACCGATTGAACCCGCAACCCGTGATCGACGCCTACAGTTTGGCGGTAACGGGCGGCGTAGACGCGACGCTTGATGATATAGAGCATCATGCCATGGCCGGTGGGCGCTTGCAGCGAACCGTGATCGCCTCGGTGGCCGCCAAGAAAGCCGAAGTCCCGTTTCCGTTTGCGATGGCGCGCGCGATGGACCTTACGGGCCGCGATGTGGTCGAAGTTGTGCAGGATTTAATCCGGGCAAAACGGGACGGCGACCGCGACGCCGCGGAGCAGTTGCGGGCGGAATACGTTCACGCGCTTGTCAATCAATTTGGCGAGGTCACGGTGGCGGTCGGGCCGCCGGGGATGATTGTGTTGGACGATAAACGAGTGAACGCCATATCAGACGGCGGATACATAAAGAAGGGCGCGCGCGTGCGCGTGGTGGCAGTGAAGGACAATGTGGCTGTCGTCCGGCAGCTTTCAGGGCAATGAGCAATAGTATGACATCGCGTGTGCGAAGAATGGTATGGTAGCGGCTGATCCGATTTCCGGAACCTGCGAAAGGAACCACTGATGGAGGATTTAATGGGCGTCTTTTATATTGGCGGCTTAATTGTCGCCGTGCTGTTCATGCTTGTGATGGCGATCATCCTCGTCAACTTTTTTAATTTGTGGATTCAGGCTTGGGCGTCCGGCGCGCCGGTATCACTGATCAGCCTCATCGTGATGCGGCTCCGGAAGGTGAATCCAAACACGATTGTCCAGAACCGCATCAACGCGGTTAAATCAGGTCTGAACGTCTCGACCAACGAGTTGGAAACGCACTATCTCGCGGGCGGAAATGTGACGCGCGTCGTGCAGGCGCTAATCGCGGCGAACAAGGCGAACATCGACCTCAGCTTCCAGCGCGCGACTGCGATTGACCTCGCGGGCCGCGACATACTGGATGCAGTGCAGACGTCGGTGAACCCGAAGGTCATTGATTGTCCGGATTCGCGGCATGGGAACACAATGATCGCCGGCGTGGCAATGGACGGCATCCAGTTAAAGACTCGAGCACGAGTGACGGTGCGGACCAATATAAACAGTTTGGTTGGTGGCGCTACCGAGGAAACAATTGTAGCGCGCGTGGGCGAGGGCATTGTGGCAACCATTGGCTCCGCGGCAACGCATAAGCAGGTGCTCGAGAATCCGGACCGTATCTCGAAGACGGTGTTGCAGCGCGGTCTGGATGCGGGCACCGCGTTTGAGATCTTATCCATCGACATCGCGGACGTGGACGTTGGCGAGAACATTGGCGCGCAGTTGCAGATGCGGCAGGCGGAGGCGGACAAGCAGATCGCGCAGGCCCGCGCGGAAGAACGGCGCGCAATGGCCATGGCGCGGGAGCAGGAAATGCGCGCTCAGGTAATCGAAATGCGCGCACGGGTGGTCGAGGCGGAAGCCGAAGTGCCGCGCGCAATGGCAGAAGCGTTCCGCAGCGGGAATCTCGGAATCATGGACTACTACCGGATGAAGAACATCAACGCCGACACGTCGATGCGGGAATCGATCTCGAAGACGGAAGGCCGTTCGGAAGACGAGTCGCAACCGAAAATATAATTTATGGAAATCGGTGAACTCGTAACGGCGATTGTCTTCATTCTTTTCGCGGTGTCTGCGGTTGTAAAACGGCTCGCGGAAGGCCGGGAAGCATCTGACCGCAAAGATGAGCCGCAGTCGACCGCGGAGGACCTTCCGGAAGAGACGCGGCGGATGTTGTTTGGCGACAGCGGCCCACCAAAGACGCGGCCTGCGGCGCGAACGTCGCAACTTGATCCATTTGATGAACCTCGGCACGTTGCGAAGGAACAGCGGAGCACGTTTGAACCCCAGACTGCGAAGCCGCGCCAAGGCACGCCGCGGCCGCCCAAGCCGCCCACACCGCGGCGCGAGCCACAACCGGTGCGGCAACAACCGCGACAGCAATCCGCGCGGCCGGTAGAGGATCGGCGTCCGCCGGTTCCTCCTCGCCACGCGCCGCAGCACCAGCAGCAGCCCATGACACCGCGGGTGAGCGAAGGCCAAATGCCGCGCCAACAGCAGCCGCCAGTACGACGTCAACCGCCACAAGCGCCGCAACACAGACAACCGGCGGCAACGCAAACGCCGTCACTGCGGCGTGAAGCCGCGGAGGGGCCGCGACCGCAACCGCAACCTCGTGTAGCGGTCCAGCAGCCGGTTCGAGCGCGCCGCCCGCGAAACAAATGGTTGGCATCGAAGGATGACGTGCGCCGGGCGATGGTGTTGATTGAAATTCTTGGGCCGCCCAAGGGGCTTCAATAACCCGAATTGATTTTTTCTTTTTCGGTAGTGAAAGCGGCGCTTACACGCCGCACTCCAAGGCGCTACGCGCGGCCAATCGACGTCCAAAATACGCGCGGAGCGCCTTGGAGTGCGGTAGCGAGTAGCTGCCGCTTTCCATTTCCTGGGCAAGGTCCCTTCGCAAATGAGCGCGATTGGCTTCGATTCATGTGAGGCCTGAGAATTTGTTGGCGCATTCGGATCCGAAGTGAAAGCGGCGCTTACACGCCGCACTCCAAGGCGCTACGCGCGGCCAATCGACGTCCAAAATACGCGCGCTACGCCGCAGGTTCCCCTGTCCACCCTGCTTTTGCTACACTTATTTCCTTATGGCAACTAACGAAGAAAAACCCCTGATTGTGCAATCCGACCGCTCGATTTTGGTCGAGACGGATGGCCCCCGGTTCGAAGATGCGCGAGACAGCATCGCGGCGTTCGCGGAATTGGTGAAATCTCCGGAACACATTCACACCTACCGGATTACGCCGTTATCGCTTTGGAACGCGGCAGCGTCTGGTATGAAGGCGGACGAGATCGAGCAACGGCTCAAGCAGTACAGCCGTTACGAGGTGCCGGAAAACGTCATTATCGATATTCGGGACAACGTTTCGCGGTATGGCCGCCTCAAGCTCTTTAAGAAGGAGGGTGGCGGCGACCTGGTGCTGTTCTCGGATGATTCGCTTCTGATAGTGCAGTTGCTGAACCAAAAATCGCTCCAACCTTACCTGAGCGGATCGCCGGATGGTCACCACATTTTCGTCAAACCGGCGGACCGCGGGAACGTAAAAAGCGCGCTGATCAAGATTGGGTTTCCGGTAGAAGACCTTGCGGGATATGTCGAGGGCGCCCCACTCGATATCGAATTGCGCACTACGTCGGTTGGCGGTAAGCCCTTCGGACTCCGGAAGTATCAGAAGGAAAGCGTGGATGCGTTTTACCTCAATGGATCGAACCAGGGCGGCAGCGGCGTGGTGGTATTGCCGTGCGGCGCGGGAAAGACCTGTGTCGCGATTGGGACGATTAGCCGGTTGAAGACGCAGACCCTGGTGCTCACCACCAACACGGTTGCGCTGCGCCAATGGAAGAGCGAGCTGCTCGACAAGACGACGATCAGCAACGAACAGATCGGTGAGTATAGCGGGGATTCCAAGGAAATCCGGCCTGTGACGCTTGCGACGTATCAGGTGTTGACGTACCGCAAAACGAAAGACAGCCCGTTTCTCCATTTCAGTTTGTTCGATGAAGGGAACTGGGGACTGATTGTGTATGACGAAGTCCATCTTCTCCCGGCGCCGGTGTTCCGCGCGACGGCGGCATTGCAGGCGAGGAGACGTCTTGGCCTGACGGCGACGCTCGTGCGCGAAGACGCGCGCGAGGACGACGTGTTCAGCCTCATCGGCCCGAAAAAATATGATGTGCCCTGGAAAGTGCTGGAGAAGCAGGGCTGGATTGCGCAGGCGATTTGCACCGAGGTGCGCGTGCCATTGCCGACGGACGAACGATACCGTTACGCGATAGCAGACAAGCGCGGCAAGTTCCGTATTGCTTCGACCAACCCGGTTAAGGCGGCGGTGTGCGAGCAACTGGTGGCGATGCACAAGAACGACAACGTGCTCATCATCGGACAGTATCTCGATCAACTGAAAATGCTTGCGAAACAGTTCAACGCTCCGATTATCACGGGACAAACCGCGAACCGGAAACGCGAAGAGTTGTACCACGCGTTCCGCACGGGCGAGTGCAAACTTCTTATCGTGTCGAAGGTTGCGAATTTCGCGATTGACCTGCCGGACGCGAATATCGCGATTCAGGTTTCGGGCACGTTCGGTTCGCGGCAGGAAGAGGCGCAACGCCTGGGCCGTATTCTGCGTCCCAAGATCGACGGCACGGTTGCGCATTTTTACTCGCTCGTATCGAAAGACACCTGCGATCAGGATTACAGCGTCAAACGCCAGCTATTCCTCACGGAACAAGGCTACCGCTACGAAATCAGGAATTCGGATGAACTCGAATCAGGCGTGGCGGCGGCAGCGCTCGGAGGCGCGTAACACGCCCGCGCACGATCGAGATATGGCGCGATGACGGGGGTGCGGTTGTACTCCGGCGTGGCGGGGTCCGCGCGCGAACATACTATCGACCGGCTTGCGGCGGAACGCTGGGACTCGATGCTGCTCGTGGCGCCCACGCGCGCGGAGGCCATTTCCCGGAGCGGGCGCATTGTTACCCAATTCAAACTTCGCGGCGCGTGGGGCAGGCGCGTGGTATCGTTGGAAGATTTCGCGCTGGATATTCTTCGCGGCGCGGGCATTTACCCCCACCTGCTCGATGAAATAGAACGGCGCGCGTTGTTTGATCGAATCCTTTCGCCGCTGCGGGAGACTGAGGCGTTTCGTCCGTTGGGAGATGCCGCGGACTCGCCCGGGTTTATTACGCACCTTCAACGGGTCATCACGAAACTTAAACAGGCGGCAATCGATCCCGTGCAATTTCGCGAAGCTATCGCGCGGCGCAAACGTCCGTCCTGGATCGATCCGATCGTCGCGAGCGTGTATGAGGCGTATCAGCAGGCGTTGAACGACACGAATTCCTATGACCGGGTGGGTGTGTACTGGCGCGCGGACCTGCTACTCCAGGAAACGCGGCCCGCGTTGTTTGATTGCGTCCGGACTGTGCTGTTCGACAGTTTCGATGATTTTACGCCATCGGAATTTCGCCTCATTGAGCATGTTTCGCATTGCGTCGATTCTTTGGTGATCGGAATTGTCAGCACGGTCGATCCTCCCTCCCAGGCCGATTTGTTTGCGACGCCGCGGCGCACCGTGCGGGAGTTGAGGGAACGATTCGATGGCATCCAACATGTGCAATGCGATGACCCGCCGTGTACGGCGCGTGTGACATTCGCGGCGCGCGAACTTTTTTGGCGGACGAAACCCGTGGCGCCGGAAAAGTTGCGGGAGAATCTTCACCTCAGCGCATGCCACGATGTCACGCACGAATGTGAATTTATCGGGCGCAGGGTAAAATCTTTGATTGTGGATAAAGGCGTCGACCCGAACGGGATCGCAATCATTTTCCGTAACCTTGATAGCGTTGCCACAACGCTTCGTATTACGCTGGACGAATTTCAGATCCCGGCTATCTTCGATCAACCGCGCACGCTCGCCGATAGCACTTTGGCGCCATTTGTTCTCGAACTTTTCGACGTCGCCGCGCAGTGGGAACGGGACGCGGTGCTGGACGTGCTTACGTCGCCGTGGTTTTCCGCGCCCGCTGATTTCGCTGGGATGTTTGATGTGCTGTCCCGGCAGGCTGGCATCATTCAAGGCGAGCGGGAATGGCGCGAATGCACGCAACGCCTTGTGGAATGGCTGGAAACAGGCGCGGGTGAAACGAGGGACCGTCTGCTTGCGAGGATGCCGCGCGCAGCCGAAGCAGCGCGCGCTTTGGCGGAGAATGTGCAACGGCTCGCCGGATTTCTCAAAGGCCTGCCGGCTGAAGCGCCCGTATCAGTTTATGTGTGCGGCGTCATTGATATTCTCGCGCGGCTCCCGGTTGGCAAACGGATTGGTGGGATTGTCAAACCTGCTCGACAGGACTTTGAGCGTGAAGCATTTGCGGCGCTGCATTTCGTATTGAACCGAATACTTGCGTGGGAAAGACAAATTCCGGGCGAGGCAAAGGTTGCGGTGCGCGCGGTCCAATCGGAGTTGCGGAGAGCTTTCGCCGAAGCCGGGGTGTCCGAACCTCAGCCGGCCAGCGGCGTTCATGTGCTGGATGCGGCCACCGCGCGCCATCGGTCCTTTGAGCACGTGTTTCTTGGCGGATTGAACGAAGGAGAATTTCCTTCGCCGCCCGCGGGCGACGCGGTGTACACGGACGAAGACCACGATGATCTGGAGGCGGCAGGCGCGCCGTTGGAGAAACGCAGCAAACACATTGAACGCGAGATGCTGCTATTGCATCACGTGCTGAGCTGCGCAAAGGAAAGCGTGACGGTGACATGGCGAACAGTAACCGGGGATGGAAACGCGCTTGCGCCTAGTCCGTTCGTGGGTGATTTGGAAGAATTGTCGGCGAACGTCGAGAATGTGTTCCCCAATTCCACCTCTTTTGTGCCCATGCTGGATGAGGCTTGCTCGATGCGGGACGTGCGCAATGCCTCGGCGGACATTACCGGGCGGTCAATCGCGTCGATGTTCCCGGAAGAGTTTCGCGCGATTGATGCAGGTGTCCGTGTCGAGCGGGCACGCTATAGCCGTGAACCCTTCGGTGCGTACGACGGCGTGTTGGGGAATCCGGCAACTATCACCGCGCTAGGGGAAATTTACGGAACGTCACACGCTTTCAGCGCCGCGCAATTGGAAACGTATGCGCGGTGTCCGTTCCAGTTTTTCCTCGAGCGCGTGCTCAACATAGAAGTGGTCGATGCCGCGGAAACCGGCTTCGATCGACGGACGCGCGGGCGGGTGTTGCATGAGGTGTTGCAGGAATTTCACCAGACCTTTACGGGAACTCCTACCGCGCAGATTCCGGAAAAGGAAGCGGACGAAACGATGTCGCGGTTATGCGCCGAAATATTTTCCCGTCATGCGCGGCGAGAGGTCACCGTGCCACGCGGAATCCTCGAAGTCGAGCATTTACGCATGTCCGCGGAACTTGCGCGGTATTTGCAGCAGGCTCGAGAAGCCAATGAACCATGGCAGCCCAGCCATTTTGAAGTTGCGTTTGGGCAGGCGCACGGCACGCCGAAGAACGCATTGACGGCGAAAGACGCTTTTCCCTTGAAACTGGAAAAGGGCATTGCGCTGCTCTCGGGCCGGATAGACCGGATAGACATGAAGAATGGCAATGCGCGCATCATTGATTACAAGACAACGCTGCCCAGTTCGAACGCTGCGTTTAGGGATGGGGTCGCGTTGCAGACCATGCTCTATGCAATCGCGCTGGAAGAGCATGTAATGCCCGGAACGGAGTGTGAGGAAGCCCGTCTCGTGCAGCCTGGCAGGGCGAAAGAGAAGGT
>JAWXCN010000095.1:0-3630 GCA_034408725.1 Candidatus Hydrogenedentota bacterium | reverse complement strand
CGCCGGCGCCGGCGGAGGAAATTTTGCCGGGGGGTTGCGTGATAGTCCCGCCGAAGGATGGCCGGCCGGAGGGGCAGTGTCCGTTGGAGCACACGGACGTGGATGTCGACGTGTCCGGGTTTGTTGCCCGGGTCACGCTGACACAGCGGTTCGGCAATCCGTATACGGAGCCGATTGAAGCGATTTACACGTTTCCGATGTCCGCGCGGTCCGCGGTGGACACGATGCTGATGAAAGTCGGCAAGCGCGTTATCCGCGGGAACATCAAAGAACGCGAAGAGGCGCAGAAGATATATCAGCAGGCGCGCGACGCGGGCAAGACGGCAAGTCTGCTCGACCAGGAGCGGCCGAATATCTTTACGCAGTCGGTGGCGAACATTCTCCCCGGCGAGAACATCGAAATCACGATCAGCTACGTCGAGTATCTGAAGTATGAGGATGGTGAATACGAATTCTCGTTCCCGATGGTCGTTGGCCCGCGGTATATCCCCGGCCAGCCGACCAATGCGAAGCCGCCGGTCAGGGAGTTGGGCGCCAAGGCCGGCCCGGATAGCACGGACCAGGTGCCGGACGCTGGCCGCATCAACCCGCCCATCACGCCCGAAGGCACGCGCGCGGGCCACGACATTTCGCTGGCGGTGCGGGTGGACGCGGGGATGCCGTTGCAGGAAATCGAAAGCGAACTGCACGAGGTGGACGTGAAGACCAACGGCAACATCGCCGAAGTGTCGTTGAAACAAAAAAATGAAATCCCGAACCGCGACTTCGTGCTGAAGTACAAGGTGGCGGGAAAGGACATCAGCGACGCGGTACTCACCCACGCAGACTCAAAAGGTGGTTTTTTCTCGATTGTTTTGCAACCGCCCGCGCGCGTGACACCTGCGCAGGTGACGCCGAAGGAAATGATCTTCGTCATCGACAAGAGCGGCTCGATGAGCGGGTTTCCCATCGAGAAGGCCAAGCAGACCATGAAGTTGTGCATCGAAGGGATGAACCCGAATGATACCTTTAACCTCGTCTCGTTTGCGGGCGGCGTGGGCTACTGCTTCGAGAAGTCTATGCCGAACACCCCGGCGAACCGCAAGGCCGCGCTGGAATATCTCGGCAACCTCGAAGGCGGCGGCGGCACGGAGATGATGGCAGCGATTGACGCCGCGCTCGGGGGCGACCATGACCCGGAACATCTGCGCGTGGTGTGCTTTATGACAGACGCATACATTGGCAATGACATGGCGATCCTCGACGCGATCCAGAAAAACGCGAAAGACGCTCGGGTGTTCGCATTCGGCATTGGCAATTCGGTGAACCGGTTCCTGATCGATGGAATGGCGCGCGCCGGCCGCGGCGAGGCGGAAATCGTTTCGCTGGAGTCTGATGGCGACGCGGCGGCTACGCGGTTCCACGAGCGGATTCAACACCCGGTGCTCACGGACATCAGCATTGATTTTGGCGGGCTGGAAGTTGCCGAAGTATTTCCCGATCCAGGTGCGATACCCGACCTGTTCTCGGCAAAGCCCGTGGTTCTGACCGGGCGTTATGGCAAACCCGGCTCGGGCACGGTAACCATTAGCGGCCAAACGGCTGAAGGGCGATTCGAGCGCACGATTCAAGTTGATCTACCCGCGACGCAGCCGGATCACGACGTGCTCGCCCCACTGTGGGCGCGCGAACGGATCGAATGGTTGATGGAACAGGACTGGCTTGGCATGCAAACCGGCAAGACCAATGATGACATCAAAGGTGATATCACCAAGCTGGGCCTCGAGTTCGGATTGATGACGCAGTTTACGAGCTTCGTGGCGGTCGAGGAAAAGGTCGTCACCGAAGGCGGCAAGCCCAAGACAGTCGAAGTGCCGGTGGAAATGCCGGACGGCGTCAGTTATGAAGGCATCTTTGGCGAGTCCCGGATCGATGCCGAACAGTCGGTAGCGTTGCAGTCGCTTGGATATGCCGGTGCGGCCATTGCACCTGCATCGCCTCCGGTCGCGGGACGCATGATGAAGGCTAGTCCCAGCGCGCCATCATCAAGCGGAGTTGGCCTCTCCGACCGCCGTGACGTGAACGCTCCCTCAAAGCCACAGTCCGAGGCTTCACCAATGCCCGTCGAGTCCAAAAAGGAAGTGGACAAGTTGACCGCGGCTACGTCCAAACTCGATCCTGCGCTAATTGGACTTGCGGCCAAGGTGGTCGATGGCAAGTACAAAGACGACAAAGTCAGCGTCGAGAATGGACTTGTGCAGGTTTACGTGCATCTGACATCGATGTCTGCCGAGGCGATCAACACGGTGAAGAAAGCAGGCGGCACTGTGGTGTCCGAGCGGCGCTCGAACAAGATGCTGTTGATTCGGGTTCGCGTGGAAGACCTCGAAAAACTCGCAAAGCTCGTTGCCGTAACCAAGATCGAACCGGCGTAAAACGCACATAAAACGAAGCGGCCCCGGAATCTCCGGGGCCGCTTCCATTTTTCATAGCCGTGGCAGCTAACGCCGCAACGGAACACCGGTTGTGGGTTTCTTACCCATGTTGTACACCGTCACGTTGAGCGTGCCCGATGAGGGACACAACTTTCGCATAGCCGCTTCGGAAAGATCGATCACGCGCCCTTTAATATAAGGACCACGATCATTCAACCGGCACACAACCGACTTTCCGTTTTCCGCGACGACCAGCACGTATTCGCCAAACTCTCCGCTGAGCATGGCACAGGTAAGCGCGTCGTTCCGCATGGTCTCCCCGGAAGCCGTAAGATTGCTGCTACTGGCTACCGTGTAATACGACGCTTCTCCTACCACCATCGGCTGGACGGGCTGGTGCGAAAGCAACATGAGCGCGATAACTTCAAACATAGTTCGGCTCCTTCGCACACAAAATCATGCAACACAACTGCACCAAAGATTAGGAATACCCATGGCGGACCGCACACCGCACATAGGAACTTGCTAGAAGGATAGCCACCCCCGCGTCCAAGAGTCAACCCTTTGCGAGAAATATGCGCCTTGCAGACAAATACCACGGCGAAACAAAATGTACAGTTAATTTACATGGCTATGTCCATTAACTGGACTGCGTAAAGATTTCACAATTCCCGGTCATAACAGTCTAACTTGTAAGATACTGGAAGAAGGCAACTTACGATCTGATACAGAAATTTTATCACTCTGGCACGTATTATGCTTCTTTGTAGGGCATGCCGGATGGCCCGGCTCGGGTTTGGGGTTGGCAATTCGGAGAAATTAGCTTATGCAGAACGTGGATAACGTCCGGCTCGCCGGAACAATCGCCGAAATGCTCGAATCGTTCGGTTATCACAAGGAGGGGATTTATGAAATCAGCGACCTCGTGAAACGCCACGCCGACGTAATGGAAAACTATGAGCCGGCGTTGGCCGCGCCGGAACCGCAAAGACCGTGCATCAACTAAGCAAGGTATACCTACGCAACGTGTGTGCAGCAAGTGGGTTCAATCAATTGGAGAAAGCCTGTCCGCCACTTGACCACCTGCACCGTTCCCCGCATACTGATGGTCCACGCGGGGAGAAGAAAAATGAAAACGTTTCGTGTGCTCGTCCTGTCCTGTCTTGTCTGCGCGCCGCTGTTTGCGGCGGAGCACGAGGTGCCGTACCTGGGACGT
>JAWXCN010000094.1:0-9675 GCA_034408725.1 Candidatus Hydrogenedentota bacterium | reverse complement strand
TGGCGTTCGAAGATGAGCGCGCCGGCGCCGTGGAAAGCGATGCTGATTCGCCGCTGGACCGTTTTCGAAAGGCGCGCGCCGAGCTGACGGAGATGGACCTTGCGGAGCGCCGGGGAGAACTACTCCGCAAGCACGAGGTATGCCAAGCAGTTAGCGAGGTCGCGAGCACTATGCGTGATGGGCTTTTGGGGTTTTCGCACAAACTCGCGCCGCGTCTGCATGGGTTGCCGATTGACGGTATAGCTATCGAACTCGATACGGCGGTTCGGGAAGTGCTGGAAGATTTTCAGGACCGACTGACCGCACTTCCATACGAAGACAACGACGGAGAAAACGTCGCATGATTGCGGTCATTGACGGCAGGCCGATTGGGACGTTTTTCATTGACTTGGAGCGCATTCCCGAACTCTGCGAAGACGGCGCCAGGTTCATTGAGCTATTCGAAGGCGATTTGTTGCCGGAAGAGTTGAAGGTGATCGGCGTAGAGTTTCTATCGCGGCATGCGGGGCTGGACTGCGCACAACTCGAGGTGTTGGACATCCTGCAACTGGCCGAAGTGATGCGGCAATTTAACACGGCATATCGCGAAGCCATGGTCGCATTTGTGATGTTCGAGGAAACAAGCGGAGCGGTGAACTGATGGGCGCGAAGCTGATTATCCGTAAAGGGCCGCGTGGCATGTCCAAAGCGTTCAACGAGGCGCGCGAGAAAGCCAATGCCGCAATCGGGAGAATGTGGCACAGTGAAATGTTGAAGGACCATTTTACCGAAAGGGCGTCCATGCGCTACGGATATTCTGTGCGCACGAAGCGGTATGAGGCACGCAAGACGAAGAAAATGGGCCATAAGAAACCGCTGGTATGGAGCGGCACGCTACAAAAGACCGTCGCGGGCGCGGTGCGTATCAGGGCGACTCCGAAGAGCGTGAAAGTCACGATGTCCGGCCCAAAGTGGCTGAAGGGTTTCGCATCGTTTTTCAAAAACCGCAGAGGGCCGAACATGGCCGCGGAGATCACGAAGATCGCAAAGTCCGAAGGTAAACGCCTCGCGGAAGTGGCCGCGAAGATACTCAAGGAAGCAATGGACGCGGCGAAAGGATAAATGCAATGGCTGATATCACACTACAAATTGACTCCGAGACGGCAAAGGCGATCCGTGATCTCGTGAAGTTTGTGCAGGCGACGGACCAGGCGACACGATCCACCGGGAAGTTTGACGGCGCTTTGTTAAAGGCCAAGTATTCCGCTGAAGGCATGGGAAAAGCCGATACGGGAATGGCGCGCATGAGCGTGGGCACGGACAAAGCGGCCGCGGGCCTGGCGAACCTGGCGGGAAAGTTTGCGCTTGTCGGGTCGGCAGCCGGAGCGCTGGACGCCGTTGGAAACAAGCTATCGAAAATTGCGACGGAATCGGACAAAGCAGCAAATCATTTGCGGGCGTTGGCCGTTCAGGTCGCCGGTCGAGAGGGTGGCGCGTTCGTAGACCAAGCGCATTTGATGGGCGCGAAGGAAGGGCTGACTACGGACCAAACGGGGCAGATCGCGAACACCCTGAAAAGCATCCAGGGATCGGACTTCAAGAAAGATTTTGGGACTGGCGCGTTGCTCACTAATTTGGGCGTTGAACAACAGGATGCGTCCGCGATTATCCAGACGGGCGTTACCCGCGGCATGGGTTCTATGCGTGCCGCGGACCTTGCTCTTAAAACAGCGGACCTCGCGCCGTGGGCGCCAGCGGACGCGGCGAAGGTGATGCCGAAGACCATGGGTTACACCTCACTCGAAAGCGGACTCGCGGCCGGCGCCACGTTGCGCACCGCGGGAGTGCCTGTCGATCAGTTGCCGACAAGCGTGGAAGCGCTTGGCCGCGTGCTTTCCAAAGAAGAATCGCCACTCGCAAAGAAGTTCAAGTTCAAAGGCATGTCAGAGGTTGATCGCATCGCAACACTCAACCAAGCGGCGGCCGCATCCGGCGACCCAAACGAGTTTATGCGGACGATGCCCGAAAAGTACAAAGTTGGCGAGGAAGAGTCGCGCGCGCTGCGTGCTGTGATGTCCCAGGGCGACATGTTCTCGAAAAACGAACAGGCGTTGCGCGCGACTCCGGCGGGCGAGGCAACCCGCCGATTTCAATCTGTGATGGCCGAAAATCCCGGGATGCGCGCGGAACGCGACAACCGCATATTCCAAAACCTCTCCAAATACGAAGAGGAAACGGGGGTCATGGGCGCGAAGTCGCAGGAGTACCGGTACCGCACGCAAACGGAAGGACAGCGGCAAAGGGAAAAATTTCATCCGTTCATATCGTCAATGACGACGACGGATACCGGCGAAGCGAACCGATTTGGAATGGCGGTCGGCTGGGGGGGCGACATGTTGGAGAACTCGTTCTTCCCTGGCGCGAAACCCAAGGGCCTGGCCACGCCGCTAGATGAACCGATGCGGCCGAACGTGGGTGACACTGCGGCGGCGTCCCGCGAAGGCACTACGGGGAATTCCGCCACCATCGACAAGATACTTGCGGCGATTGAAAAGAATAACGCGGCGCTGGAAAAAAATAGCAATGCCACCGAAGCCAACTCGAAGGCGACGGGCGGCGGCGGCGGTAGTGAGCCGCCTCCACGCAGGGATCGAAACGCGGGTGTATAAGGCCACGCGAAGAAGGGGAGAGGGTAGGGAAATGAGCGAGGAACTGTTACGGGAATTGATCGGTGAGGTCAAGGCCATGCGCAAGAGTATGGAGCAAAAAGCAACCATACCGCAGGAGCTTTTTGATCGCGAGGACGCAGCGGCGTATCTTAATATTTCGATTGCTAAACTTGGCGCACTCGCGGCCGAGAAAGCAATTAAGTATGCGAAGTTGGGCGATGGTGCTACGGCAAAGGTGCTGTACCGCAAGAAGGACCTTGATGATTTTGTGGCGCGCCATTGCTTGATGACACGCGATGAAGCACTCGTTAAAGTTGCGCGGAACGGTTCCTGATTTAGTGCTACTTTTCTAACAACCTTTATTAAATATTCTGTATCAAAATGCGGTTTAATATTGATTATACGTTTTCACGAAACCCGCAATTTATAAGAGCATGATACAAACAAGAATAAAAAGTTACTCGCACTGTCTGCCTCCGGAGCAAGGGGTCGTACGTTCAAATCGTATCGGGCGCGCCATTTCTTTTTTTTGACAGCGCAGGACAGCTTGCCAAGACTCAGTCATTTCTGGGCCGTTGATTGCGTTTCGATGCGATTCAAGAGTGTGTCTAACGCGTCAAACGAATGAACTTGCGTGAGGGGCATTTTTGAAAGTTTTTGGTGTGTAGGTTGGTCGTATTCGCCAATCAAATAAATCGGGACCGATTCGGTTGATGGAGTAATGCGCAGGATTCGACAGACGACGTCGGCGGACACTTCGAGGGGCTGATCGACGATGAGTAGTGCGGTGACTTTTTGTCCTCCAAGCCAATAGAGGGCGTTCAGCATGTATTCAGCGACAAAAACTTCGTAGTTCGCTTCGCGCAACGCAGTCACCAAAGCGCGCACGTTGGTGTCGTTCGGACCGAGTATGACGATGCGCTTAACGGTATCGCCCCGCATTGCCGCCAGGACGTCGGTAATCGCCATGCGAATGTTCGTTGTCGCGATTTCGTCGAGGTCGCCAAACTTGCAGCCTATCAGCCAGCCTGTATCCTTCCTCGTGGCCGACACAACCCACGCGGGAATTTCGTTGATAGACGCGGCGCCCGGGAGTTGAAAAGAGACTGATAGCTCGGTTTCGAGTGAGGCGGAAACCTTTCCTTCCAGTTGAATGCTGCACCCGCCCTCGCTCAGGTCGCGAATTTCAGCCTGAATAGTTTTCTGAGCAATGGTGACTGAGCAGGGATATTGGGCGCGTATCCGGGGATGCTTACGGATGCCTACGGTCTCAACAGTGTCCGGCCAACTTATTACAAGACCGGATGCCCGGGTGCCGTCAACACCGACGACCTGATCGACGTGGGCATGAAATGCGGAGGCCTCGCCTTCTTGCAGGAACCTGAAAATCGCGGCGCGGCCCATCAACGTGAGGGGAAGTTTTTCCTCTCCCGGAGCGGCATCAAGCCAAATCCGGCGTTTATCCTCCCACCCGCGTACAACGGTTCTATAATGCTTGGGAGAATTTACGCCCGGGGACAAAAATAGGCTCAGGCCCACGGTCAAACCTAGATATGGGTTGCTCACAAGCCCGCCTCCCAGTGGTCGTGGAGCTTCCTCATTTCCTGGAACAGGCGCGTAGTTTCCATTCGAGATGGCACACACGTAGCCTCTTCCTATTCTTCACGATACCACAGGCGCGACGTCCTGTCTATATATTGTATTTCACAAAAAGCTATACGCAATATGCAGTATATTATGATGAGAGTAAGCCTCTTCCGCAGTAAGGACACACAGAACCGGCAAATACTCCCGGTTCGACGGAATACGTTTTCACAATGGGTCTAGGGATGGAGGAAAATGGCCTGCACAACTGAGATGAGTGGGGCGGGATAGATGCCTAGTCCTAACGAGATTCCGGACAGCGTAAGCAGGATAATGCGTTGCGGGAGGGCGACCGGGGCGGCAGTTGCCAGTGGCGGATAAGTTTTCGTTCGTGAGAAAAGAATGAGGACGATTCGCAGGTAGTAATAGACGCCAACAACGCTAGACAGCGCGACGACGATGAGTAGCCACCAGTATTCGGATTTGGCGCCGGCGAACACAACATAGAGTTTGCCGATGAATCCCGCAGTCAATGGTATGCCGGCCAGCGATAGCAAACTGATCGTCAGCACGATAGCCAGCGTTTTGTTTCGCCAATAGAGTCCCGCGAAATCTTCGAGGCGTTCGATGTCATACGGACGCCGCAGACTGGCTGAGGTTGTCATCACGACGCCGAACGCCGCCAGGGTCGCGGCCGAATACGCAATGAGGTAGTACGCAACGCCGCCGTGGGTGAGCGCGCCGCCGGTGAGGAATAGCACTGAAATGTAGCCGATATGCGTGATGGATGAGTACGCGAGCAGGCGTTTGATGTTGTGCTGGATCAGGGCCAACAGGGAACCCGCGAGCATCGAGACTGCCGCACTGATCGCGACGATGCCCAAGAGCGACTGGGATACTGGCGCGTGTTCCAATGCAAAGTAGCGGACAAGTACGGCGAGCACGGATATTTTGGCAACAGTCGCGGTAAATGCAGCGACGGGAATGGGAGCGCCTTCGTAGACGTCGGGCGTCCAGAGGTGGAAGGGAACCACCGAGAGTTTGAAGCCTATTCCCGCGAACACCATCGCAACGCCGAGCAGGACGACGGAGTTTTCCACTTGCTTGGGAGTGGCATGGGCCAGAATCGCAAACTGCATCGTCCCGAATTCAGCATAGATCAACGCCATTCCAAAGAGAATGAAAGCAGCCGACGTGGCCGCGAGAATGAGGTACTTCAACCCAGCTTCTGCGCCGCGGCGGTCCCGGCGCACATAGGCGATGAGGCCGTACTGAGAAATGCTGAGCACTTCAAGTCCCAGATAGAACGAAGCGAAGTGGGTACTCACCACCATCACGCAAGCGCCCGCGGTGGCAAGGAGGAATAGTACGTAATATTCGTCTGGATGGGATTCTTTGTGGGCGAGGTATTGAACGCCAAGCAGCAGAAGGCTGCCGGAGAGCACGATGATGAACGTGAGATAAAATAATCCGAACCGGTCGATTAATAACAATGGGGTGAGTTGCCGCGGCGCTACGGACATGGCTTGAAGCGATGCGAACCCGGCGAGGATCAGAAGGAGCAGCGAAAGGGTTAATGTTGTGCTATGGCGGCGCCGCCACCCGATTGACAACATGACGCCGATAGGTCCCAAAGTGAGAATGATCAGCGGAGACGCCGCGGAAATCATATTCCAGTTCACCGGACGTTTCCCACAAGTAGCGCGTCGGTTGGGTTCATTCGCGTGTCTATTGCACCGAATCCCGTTGCGGAATTCGCCGCTTCCAGGACGGGACCCGGATGCATCCCAACGTAAACGAGAATGATTATGAGCACCGTCGCGACTGGCAGTAGCAAGTTGTAAGGTTCATGCCCTTCCGGCAAATCGCGCTTTGGCCCAAAAAATACTTGTTGCATAATCCGCAATGAGTACGCCGCGGCCAAGACCGCGCCGGTTGCCGCCAACGAACCTGCCAACCAATGGGCCTGGAACGCGCCGGTCAGCGTAAAGAATTCTCCGATGAAATTGCCCAACCCGGGCAAGCCGAGCGTTGCCATAACGAACACCATCGCAATCGCCCCCATGCGTGGCGCTGAATGCGACAGGCCGCCTAACTCGGCAATGTTTCGCGTGTTGGCGCGGCGTTCAATCCAGTCTATGATGAAAAATACACCGGTCACGCTGATGCCGTGACAAAACATCTGAATGATGGCACCGCGGTGGCCTATTTCATTCATTGCAAACGCGCCGAGCACGACGTAGCCCAGGTGGGCGGCGCTAGAGTACGCGACGATGCGCTTTAAGTCTGACTGGCCGAACGCCAACCATGATGCGTATAAAATAGTGGCGACGCCGATCCCCATCATCCAGGGCGCCAGCAATGTCGACGCTTCCGGAAACAGGGGAATCGCAAACCGGATCAATCCGTATCCCGCGGTCTTGGTCATCAACGCCGCGAGGAGAATCGTGACCGCGGTCGATGAGCCCGCATAGGCGTCCGGTTGCCAGGTATGAAACGGCACCAGGGGCAGTTTTACGGCAAATGCAATGACGAATCCGAGCAGACAGAACAATGAGAGCGGACCGCTCATCGGATTTTGCGCCAGAGCCACTATGGAGAATGTATATTCACCTGTCGTGGTCGCATGCGCCATGTAAACGGCGATGATGGAGATCAGCATCAACAGCCCGCCAGCCTGCGTGAATACAAAAAAGCGCATCGCGGAGCGGGACTGATCGCCTTCACCCCAGCCGATCATGAGCGCGTAGGTGGGCAGGAGCATGGCCTCGAAGAAAATGAAGAAGAGCATGAGATCGGCAGAAAGAAACACGCCAAAGACCGACGTAACGGCGAGCATGAACAGAAGGGCATGCAAGCCCGCATTTTTTGGGATTGAGCTGCCAAGCACAAGGAACACCGCCAACGATACCGTGCAAACCATCAGCGACATCAACAGCGCGAGTCCGTCCATGGCAAGGGCAAATTCGATGCCGAATTGGGGAATCCACGCCATGGAAAATTCCGCGATCCACGGGAATGAACCGGGCGCGTGCGCAAAACCAGAATGCCTGCCCCACAACCAAACGAGTAACAAACAGTCGAGCGCGAGCGCGATTATAGGCGCGATGACCGTAACCTTTCGCGAAGTTTTCCCCCCGGCCCAGGCGACGAGGCCGCCCGCAAGCGGCAGTAATAACACCCAGAGCAAGATCATATGTACACCACAACGGCGACGGCAATTACCGCGCCGATTCCTATTCCGGCGGCGTACCAGCGCAAACGACCTGATTGGGTCAAGCGAGCGGCGTAGGCGGCTTCTTCGACAATTTGCACGGCGCCGGTATAAGCAAAATCGATGGCATCATTCCGGTTTGCGCGCGCGCTTAAAATGAACGGCGCGACGATTAGCCGGTCATACAACCAATCGAATCCGAATCCGGCGAGCAGCAGTGCATGAACGCCCGCCGGGAGGTAAGTTGAAGATGAACCTGAGCGTGTGCGCCGCGAGACAAGGTAGGCGGCGCCGATGCCTGCAAACACAATTCCGGCGGAGGCAATTTGCAACACGAGCTCTGTCGAGACCGAAGCGTTCACAAGCGATGGGTACGGCAGGACCGTTTCGAGAAAATGGGAAAAGACTGGCGCGTGCAGCAAGGTGCGTGGAATTTCAAGGAAGCCCACGAAGGTAGCGGCAATCGCGAGCAATACAAGAGGAATCGTCATCGATTTTCCGATATACGTTTTCACGGAGGACTTGGCCTCTCCGTGAAACGCGAGGAAAACGATCCGGAACGAATAAACAGCGGTTATGAAGGCGCCAATAAAACCAACGGTCCACAACAATGCGCCGCCTTTGTCCGAAGCCCATACCTCATAGAGAATCATGTCTTTGCTGTAGAACCCCGCGGTGACCAACGGAATTGCAGAGATCGATGCCGCACCAACTAGGAAAGTGAAATAGACAACGGGCAGCCGGTGGCGCAATCCGCCCATCTTATACAGGTCCTGCTCGTGGTGCAGGGCGACGATAACGGCGCCCGCGCCCATAAACAGCAGGGCCTTGAATACGGCGTGGGTCATGAAGTGGAACATGGCGGCAGACCACGCGCCCACGCCTAGCGCGAGAAACATATATCCGATCTGGCTGATCGTCGAATAGGCGAGCGCGCGTTTGATGTCGCGCTGGACCAATGCGCAACTTCCCGCAAGCAGAAGCGTGGCGCCGCCGATTAGCGCAACAATGAACATGACGGACGGCGCGAGGTTAAACACGACGTGCATGCGCGCGATGAGATACACCCCGGCGGTGACCATCGTCGCGGCGTGTATCAGCGCGGAGACTGGCGTGGGCCCGGCCATTGCGTCGGGCAACCAAACCTGGAGGGGAAGTTGGCCGGATTTGCCGAGTGCGCCGCCGAGCAACAGAAGTGAAGCCGCGATGGCGATACTGGAACCCACGGCCCACTGTTCAGGCGCGAGCCGCGACAGTGTTGCGATATGGAGCGTTCCGAGATTCGCAATGAACAGGAAAATACCTATGGCGAGAAACACGTCGCCGACGCGGGTCACAAGAAATGCTTTTGTCGCGGCGGCGCCATTCTTGGGGTCGTGATACCAGAACCCGATCAGGAGGTAGCTGCACAATCCAACGCCTTCCCAGCCCACGAATAGAAGAAACAGATTATCCGCAAGCACAAGAACAAGCATCGCGGCGATGAAGAGATTCATATACGCGAAGAACCGGGCGTAATCGCGTTCCTCACGCATGTATCCGGTGGAATACACATGTATAAGGAATCCAATGATGGTGATGACCAACACCATGAGCAGGGACAAGGCATCAAGGTGGAACGCGACATTCGCGCGCAGACCGTTGATATTGAATATCGTCCAAAGCTGTTGCGTGATCGCGTGGCCCGCGGGCGGCGCAGCGAAAAATTGAAGAGCGGTCCCAATGGCAATCGACGCGCTCAACCCGATCGAGCTGACGCCGACTGCCGAAATCGATTTACGGGTAAGATGCGCGCCGCCAACGGCTAAAACCAGAAAGCCAGCCAGCGGAATTGCGGGAATCAACCATATCAGCGAAAACATCATGCCTGCTCACCCGCGCATCGTATTGGCGGCGTCCGCGTCGAGGGTTTGAAACTGGCGGTAAAAGCGAAGCACCAGCGCCAGCGCCACCGCAACTTCCGCCGCGGCCATTGTCAGAATGATGAGATACATGATCTGCCCATCCGCATGCTCCCAGCGCGATCCCGCGACAACAAATGCCATTCCAGCCGCGTTCAACATGATTTCAACGCACATGAGCATATATAGAATATTTCGCCGGACGAGCAGGCCCACAAACCCTACGCAGAAAAGGGCCGCGGCCAACATGAGTCCGTGTTCCATTGGGATATGCGCCATCATGAACGCTGCTCCTCGGAGCGGTCGGGTTCGCGCCGGCCAAGATGGT
>JAWXCN010000093.1:0-16072 GCA_034408725.1 Candidatus Hydrogenedentota bacterium | reverse complement strand
GATTGAATGATGGGTGCGCCGCGCATTTTGCGCCGCCGACATTTTGGAGGATTCTCCCCATGCGTTGGATAACACGACGGGAATTCATGAAACGTTCCGCGGGTTCAGCCGCCGCGACCGGCCTCGCGCTTTCGGGCATTCGCCCCGCGTGGGCCGCGGATACGCGGTTCACCGGTTCCATGAAACGCACGCTTGGCAAGACCGGCATCCAATGCTCGCTCCTGGGCATGGGCACCGGCACGTCCGCGTGGAACGGCAGCTCCGCGCAAAACCGCAAGGGCCGTCCCGCATTTGTATCACTCATCGAACATGCATTTGCCAATGGCGTCACATACTTCGATCTCGCCGACATGTACGGAGCGCACGATTACATGAAGGACGCGCTGAAGAATACCGTGAAGCGGGAAGACGCGATGCTCCTTACGAAAACCGTTTCGCGCGAGCCGAGCCTGATCAAAGCCGATCTGGAGCGCTTCCGCCGCGAACTCGACACCGACTATCTCGACATCGTGCTGCTGCATTGCCTCACCGAGCCGGGCTGGGACACGAAACTTGGCCCGTGCATGGACGTGCTTGAAGAGGCCAAGCAGAAGGGCATCATCCGTGCGCACGGCTGCTCCTGTCACAACTTTGGCGCGATGGAAACCGCTGCCGTGTCCCCCTGGGTCGATGTCATGCTCTCGCGCATCAATCCTTTCGGCAAATACATGGACGGCACACCCGAAGAAGTCGCCGCCGTACTGAAAAAGGCACACGACAACGGCATCGGCATTCTCGGCATGAAAATCGCCGGACAAGGAGAAACCGCCGAGAAACTGCCGGAATCGCTGAACTTTGTATTGGGACTCGGCTGCGTCGACGCCATGACCATCGGCGTGCTCGAACCCGGGGAAGTGGATTCAAACATTAGCCATATCGACGCTGTGCGCGTCGCGTAGCGCAGTCACTCGCTACTTAGCTGATTCTTATTCGTGCTCTTGCTCGTCATCGTAATCGTAGCTCCTTATTTTGATTCGTGGATAGAAATCCGAATACACGAGTAACGATTACGATGACGAGCAAGAGCACGAAAGTAGCAGTGATGATTGCCACCGCACTCCAGACAGTCAGGAACCATTCTATGCGTTTTTGCGTTTTGTTGAGTTGTCTTGTCTCAATCTCGTTTGCCGATCCACTCCCCGCCCCATTTGAATCTCTCGGTAAACCCGTGTTGAAAGCCGGCCTCATGGGCGCTATCGTCGGTCCTGGTCCGACGGAAGGGTCCGAACGCATCTACATCAATTTCCGGCAGGACGGCGGCAAACTCTTTCTCGTAGCAATCGATCCCGACACCGGCGCGACGCAACAGTTCAAATCTCTCGTCGGCACGGGCGCGTGGGGATTCATCGTCGGCCCGGATAACCGCATCTACCTCGGCACGCACGAAGGACCTGATCCGACGGACGGTGGGCAGATTCTCGTGTTCGATCCACAATACCCGGAAAAACAGGTCGAAGTCGTCGGTAAGCCTTCTGAATCCGAATCTTACCTCTGGCAATATTGCATCGGCCCTGATGGCATCCTCTATGCCTGCACATTTCCAAACGCGAAATTGATCTCGTTCGATCCGAAAACGAACGACATGAAAGACCTGGGCCGCATGGACGATGAGATGATGTATTCGCGGAGTGTCGCCACCGGGCCCGACGGGAAAATCTATGTCGCCATTGGTTACGGCAAAGCGAACCTCGTCGTGTTCGATCCTAAAACCGGTGAACACAAATCCATTCTGCCGAAAGAATATTCTGGCGATCCCGCGCAAATCTCGACTTCGGTATCCAAAGGCGTTGACGGCAATGTCTATGTCGCCGCGATTCGCATGGAAACGGTCAACGGCGATCCGGAGAACGGCGAGATCAAACGCCCGGTGAATGTGACATTGAAAGTGCAGCCGGATGGCTCGCTTGTCGATGTGCAAAACGCGCCGGCGATGGTCACAAATACAACCTTGAAAGACGGTCGCTCGTTCTCAAACGTTTCAATCAACGGTACCTACGACCTCACGTACCCTGATGGCAAAGTCGAGCATAAAACGTTCAAATACGCCGGGGACGGCGCAGGTCTCTTCTACGTCGCGAACGGTCCGCTGGGAAGAATCTACGGCGGCACGTACATGCCCAACGAACTGTTCTGGTACGACCCCGCGACGAGTACGCAGGAAAACCCCGGCAACCCGACTGACGTCGGCGGCGAGATTTATTCTTTTCTCGATCATCACGACGTGCTCTACCTCTGCGCGTATCCGGGATCGTTTCTGTCGAAATGGGACCCCACCTTACCGTGGAATTACGGCATGGAAGCATCGAGCAATCCGCGCGCGTTTGGGCCGCTCGGCCCCGGACATCTGCGTCCGCGCGCGATGGTCCATGGACCAAACGACCTCATCTACATCGGCGGTTTCCCGGAATACGGAAAGCTCGGCGGTTCACTCGGCGTGTGGGACACGGCGCAGGACCGGCTGATCGAAAACTATCATCCGCTGCTCGCGGACCAGTCGATCACCGCGCTCGCGTATGACGACAAATCCGGCATGGTCTTCGGCGGCACCAGCATTCACGGCGGAGGCGGCTCGACACCCTCGCAACCCGAAGCAAAATTCTTCGCCTTCGATCCCGCCGGAAAAAAAGTCGTGGCGGAACACGTGCCGATAGAAAAAGCCAGTTACATCCGCGCGCTGGTGAAAGTCGACCGTCGCATCTTCGGCATCGCCAATGCCGACACGTTATTTGTCTACAACATCGACTCCAAGGAATTTGTCCACTCCGCATCGCTTGGCGTAGGCTCGATACCCGATCTCTCACTGGGACTCTGGAAAGACGGAAACCTTTACGGCCTCACCAACAAGTCTGTGTTCCGTCTCGATCCCAAAACCTACACGACAACCGTCCTCGCGGAATACCCCGGAAACATCCATTGCGGGTTCGCAATCGACGATAGAGGCATCTACTTCGGCGACAAAGCGGAATTGATAAGATTTAATTTTTGAGTGTGACAGCAGTGGCTGCGGCTTTTACTTCACAATCGCACCGGAATCCGCAAAACTGCTTTTCCACAGATCGAGCGCCCGCACTCGAAAAATGGAAGTCTCCGCCGTCTCCGGTTTATGCTCTTGGCAGGTGCAGTTCAACGCAGGTGGGAGGGGAAACCCGTGAAACGCTTACTTCCGTATTGTTATTTTGCAGCCCTGTTCGCAGTGATGCCATTACAGCAAACCTTTGCGCATCCCGGCCACCATCACGACACGGACAAGCCCGCGGCATCCACGCTGACAATCGCCCAGGCAGACGCCGCCGCGCCCGCACCTTCGCCTCCGGGCGTCACGGGTCAAGGCGATTTCAAATTCAAGCTCCTCTATAAAGCAGACCATTTGCCCGCGGAAGCGGTTGCGGTGCTCACGAAGGCGCACGGCGGATTCGCGGTAGACCGCCGCGAAGGCAAAGGCGCGATCTATTTCGCGCTGCCCGGCGCGGGCATCATCGAGATCAGCCCGGACCTCGCATCGACGAGAATGCTGACTACGCCCCCCACCATGAAAGATACGAACCTGCACAATGCTGGTATCTGGCACGCAGACGACGCGTCGTTTCTTGTGTTTCCTGGCAACGAGGCCGCCAAGGTATTCACCACGACGCTTGATGGCACGCTTGTGAATACGCTCGATGCGCCAACCGCGGAAACGAATTTCGACGAAACGACGGTGAACAAATATTTCGCTGACGGCGGGAAATTCGTCCCCACCGATGTTGCCAAGCTGGGCCGCTACTATTACATCACCACCGGATACTCGAATCTTGATTATGTCTTGACCGCAACAGTGAACCGGACAGCCGAACGCGTCGAGTGGAACGATCTGGTCTTTGGCGGTCGCGGCACGGGCGCCGGCCAGTTCGGCACGGGCCACGGCGTAACCATCAGCCCCGATTCCAAGCGCGTAACGATCGCCGACCGGCCCAACGCCGAAATAGATCGCTTCACACGCTACGGCCATTACCGCGACACGGTGAAACTTCCGGAAGGATCGCTCGCGTGCGACATCGACTACGCCGAAGGCCTCGCGATCGTCGGTTGCCTCGACGGACCCGACAAAACCAAGGGCGCGCCGATCTACATCCTGAAAGACGACGCAATCGTGTCAACGCTCATGCCCAAGGAAGACCTCGGCCTTCCAAACTTCACCCACATCCATAACGCGACCTTCACGAAGATCGGCGATAAATGGTACGTCATCGCGCAAGCCTGGAACCCTGGCGACTTCGCGATCCTCGAACAGGTGAAGGATTAGACACAACGCGGGAGGGCGCGCGTCCCCGCGCGCTTGATAAGTTCACGTAACCGCGCGCAGTTTCTGATGGGTACACGAGATCGTGGGTAACGGAGCGCGCGAGGACGCGCGCCCTCCCGGAATCTTCGGGGTCGTGTCGAGGTTTAAACGTCATGGGCGAATCAAACCGCAGGCGACTGCGAAAAGTAAAAATCGATCCTGAACGGCAAGCCCAATTCCTCGCGCAACTGAGCAAGGAACAGGCCGAACGCCGTCAAGGCTACCGGGAACAGGCGCTCGCGCTGTTCCCCCACATCTGCGGACGGTGCGGCCGCGAATTCTTCGGAAAAGACCTGCGCGATCTCACTGTCCACCACAAAGACAACAACCACAACAACAACCCCACCGACGGCAGCAACTGGGAACTTCTCTGCCTCTCCTGCCACGATGACGTGCATCAGGACGCCGGCCGAGTAAATTTTTTCGGCGGCTACGCCAAACTCGACGCGGATGATCAGCCACTCGCACATAATCCGTTTGCCAATTTGAAAGACAAGATTAAATCCGAGGACGAAGAATAGTTCACCACGAAGGCACGAAGAACACGAAGCAAATCAAAACGTCCGGAAAACAACTAAAGATTTTGATTTGCTTTTTGGTGAACCTTTGCGGTGATTCTCTGATTTCTTCGTGATCTTCGTAGTGAAAAATTCTTTATTCAGCGTCAGCGTCGGGCTTTCGCGAGTCGGCTGGTTCAGCGGGTTTGATTTGCACCAGTTGGAGATCGACGTTGGTCGAGTCCTTCCCAAACCACACCCGCGGCTCATTCTCCCCATACACATAAATTGTTCCCGTTACATCGTGCAGGCCATATTCGCTATTGAACGGCGACATCGCCGCGACCGGTCGTCCCGCGTCATCCCACAAATGGCAATCAACAAACTCGATGCCGCCAACGCGTTTGCTCAGCGCGGGCCGCCGCACCTCGAAAAAAATCGGTACGCGCATGTCCGCATAGATCGAGTGATGCACGTTCCACGAATCCTTGAACCGGCAATTCACAAAACGCACCTTGGCCTTGTCCGCCGATTTGTCGTACACTTTTACGCTTTCCTTACCCGTGCCTTCGACGGTGCAATCCACAAACTCGATCAAACCTTCCGGCCCGTCATCGCGTACCGCACCGACGGAAATGCCCGCCCACCCATGTACGTCGTCGTCGCGGCCAATGCCTTCTTCCAGCATGTCGAGAGTCGTCTTGCGCATCAGGCAATTCTCGAATCGAATCGAAATTGGAGGAGCGGTCGCATCGAGGTTCTTCGCGTACACCAGCACCTCGTGACCTTCGTTATTTTCAAATGTGCAATTGCGCACGACGATGTTCACCAAGCGTTGCGCCGGGCTGTCCGGTTCAAGATCGATACCCGCGCCCGGCGCTGTTCCCCAGGTGTTCGCGAACACCGAGTTCTCGATCAACAGGTTCTCCGCGCCAATCACGCTGATGCCCTGCCTGTGGTTGTCAAAACACGTGACTTCGCGGATCACCACGTCCTTGCAATACTCCTGCGTGCCAGTCGTGCCGATGTAGATGCCGTCGCCGCCCGTGCTCTCGATGCGCAGACCTTCCACGCGCACATTCGTGCAGCCGCTGAACGTCAGGCCCATGCGCCATTCCGCTTTCTCATACGGCGGCTGCTGGTAGTCTCGCTTGCGCATCCGCAACGTTGCGCCATATCCTCGCACGGAAATGTTCGACGCATCCTGCGCGCGAAACAGGCTGTCGCCCTTACTGCGAAACTCGTCCTTCTTCGCCAGCACCACCACCCCCGGCTCGAAAAACAATTCGAGATCGCCGCGCAACATGATCGGCCGGATTATCCACGGCTTGCCCACATACGGCACCACCACCTTCGCCGCCATCGAATCGATCGCCGACTGAATCGCCGAGGTTGAATCCGCTTCCTCAAAACCCCACCACGCCGCGTTGGCTTCGCTCAAGGACCCCGCAGCGGTCGCCGCGATCGCGTCTGGATTCGCCGCGCGCGATGCCGAAAGTGGCTCCTGTGCATACGCGACCGATATGACGACAAGGCACATGCTGCTGCGAATAAACATGTTGCTACTCCAAAATTCTACTGTGACACGGCCATGGTGGCGGTTTACACGCGCGCATTGCCAATCGTCGTGGATATTGAGCGGCTTTTTCGCTTTCGTCTACACAACAATCTGACAAAGGCCAGCACCAAAAAGCCTCGGTTGAAGCCTCTCCGCCAGATCGGGTCATGCGAAAAAACGGTTCGATTCGCAGAAATTGGCCTGAAACACCGATTTACAAGATTGGAATTTACGGGGGGTTCTGCTATACTCCGCTCCACTTAGCGGCCGTCTGTCTAAGTGGCTTTCATTTCATTAGTTATGCGGTCTTGCCGCCCTTTCCGGCCCCTGACCGCTTGAGGGGGTTCATGTTTCGTTCGTTTTTGAACTACCTTCCTGGCCTTTTCTCGCATGACATGGGCATCGACCTGGGGACCGCGAACACCTTGGTGTACGTGAAGGGCCAGGGCATTGTCCTCAGCGAGCCATCCGTCGTCGCCATTAACAAAGATACTGGCCGCGTCAAAGCCGTCGGAAACGAAGGCAAGAGCATGATTGGCCGCACGCCCGGCAACATCGTGGCGATCCGCCCGATGAAGGACGGTGTCATCGCGGATTTCGAGATCACCGAAGCCATGCTTCGGTATTTCATCCAAAAAGTACACAATCGCAGCCGGCTCGTCATGCCGCGCGTGGCGATCTGCGTGCCTTCGGGAATCACCGCTGTCGAGAAGCGGGCAGTGACCGAAAGCGCCTCGCAGGCGGGCGCGAAAAAAGTTTTCACCATCGAGGAGCCCATGGCCGCGGCAATAGGAGCGGGGTTGCCCGTACACGAGCCGCAAGGCTGCATGATTGTTGATATCGGCGGTGGCACGACTGAAGTCGCCGTGATTTCGCTCGGCGGCATTGTTCACGTGAACAGTGTGCGCGTCGCGGGCGATGAAATGGACCAGGCGATCATCCAGCACCTCAAGCGCACGTACAACATGATGGTTGGCGAACGCACCGCGGAAGAGATCAAAATCGCCATTGGTTCCGCGTTCCCTCTCAAAGAAGAAATGGAAATGCAGGTCAAGGGCCGTGACCAGGTTATGGGCCTGCCAAAAATCCTGACGATCACTTCCGAAGAAATACGAGAAGCGTTACGCGAACCGGTCGCATCCATCGTCAACGCTGTTCGTGTTACGCTCGAACGCACGCCCCCGGAGCTTTCCGCCGACATCGTAGACCGCGGTGTCGTGTTGGCCGGTGGCGGCGCGCTCTTACGCGGACTCGACCATTTGCTCGCGAAGGAGACGGGGCTTCACGTGACCGTCGCTGAAGACCCCTTGACCGCTGTGGTGCTTGGCACCGGCAAGTACCTTGAAGGAATCAAGCGTTTCAAAGACGAAGAAATGTAAACCGTGTTGTCATACCGCCGAATACGTGAGAACCGCCCGACACTTGTACTGGTGGTGCTTGTCAGCCTTTCAATTGTCTCTCTTGCCTCCGGAACCCGGGGCAACGTTATCTCCAACGCCATTACCACAGCCGGCTCCGTAGTCGCATATCCGTTCCTGCGGGTGTTTGACGCCATCGGCGGGGCTACCAGTTATACGGTCGGCTTTGTCGTCGCATACGACGCATCCCGCCGCGAGGCAGCCGGGTTGCGCAAGGAAATGAATGTCCTCGTTCCACGCATTGCGGACCGCGACGCCATCTATTCCGAAAACCAGCGCCTGAAGGAGATGGTTGGGTTCATCCAGAATCAGCCGCGCCTCGAACTGGCGCCGGCCAAAGTGGTGCCCTTGTCACAGGACCCAATCTCGGCCGCGAAAATTTCTAATTCCGCGGGCGTGCTGGTCGTCGACCGGGGTTCAATCCACGGCATTGAGCCCGCCATGTGCGCAATGACCAAGGACGGCGTGGCGGGAATCGTGATCGACGTGCGCCCAACACTTTCCTATATCGCGACGCTGCATAGCGACCGGTGCCAGATTGGCGCGATGATTGGCCGTGACAAACGCGTGCGCGCAACCGTACACGGCAGCGGCAGCGACTTCAGCCATATCTGCCGCCTCGAGCACATCGACACCAAGGACATCGTCCGGGTCGGCGATGAAGTATTGACCGCGGGAAGCGGCATTTTTCCCTCAGAGTATCCAATCGGCACGATCGTGGAAGTCGAAAGCAGCGGTTCGTTGTTTCAGGTCGCCTACATGGAGCCCCATGCGGACCCCTACAGCGTGGATGAGATTTTTTTGGTGAAGCGCGCCCAACCCACGTTGATGGAAATGAGCGGACACGACCCATCGACCGAACAGCCGGTGGTGCCGGGGCCGGAGCCCCTGGACCGTTCTGAGCGCCCAACGCGCGAGACGGACAAACCTGCGTTCGCGTTGCCCGATACGCGTTCAATGCAGGAACGGTATGCACCGTAAGGACCGGAAACCATGATTCGCAAACAGGTACTCTGGTTTTTGACCGTCATGATCGCGGCGTTGGTGCAAACTACGTGGGTCGAGCAAATCCGGCTGATGGATGTCGTGCCGGACTTGACGCTGTTGGTCGTGGTGTATTTCGCAATGACAGAGGGCGAAGAACGGGCAATGTATAGCGGGCTCATTGGCGGCATCATTCAGGATATCGCCAGTAACTATACGCTCGGACATCACGTGCTATGTTACGTTGTCGTGGGCTATGCCGCGGCGCGCATCTCCGCGCGCATGATGACCGAGCACCCCGCGGCGAAGGCCATTCTCGTTTTTTGCGCGGGCATTGCCTTTGGCATTTTGTCCATCGCGGTCGCTTATGTACAGGACCCAAGCGTGCCCGCGTTTAACGCCATTGTGGCGCGCGTCGTGCCCAGCACCTTTTATACTGCACTGTTTACCCCAATCCTGTTCTTCGCAATGGACCGGTTGTTCAAACGCCGCAAGCAATGGAAGCTGACAGGGGGGCTGACACTATGAAACCCACGGCCAATGGAAAGCGGTTTGAAGGTTTTGAACGCCGCATGGGCTGGCTTTTGGTTGCGGTCGTCGCATTCAGCGCCCTGCTTTGCGCGCGGCTATGGCAACTTCAAATTGTCGATGGCCAGGTTTACACCAAACAGGCCGAAGACAACCGGCTGGATTACGAAGTCATCAAATCGCCGCGTGGCATCATCTACGGTCGCGACGAAACCATCGTGCTCGCGGACAACCGCGCCGCGCTCGACCTCGTGCTGACCCCCGCGCTGTTGCGCGATGCGGAAGGCGTCTGCGCGCAACTGGGAAATCTCGTGGACGTCGACAGTGCGGCGCTTATCGCGAGTGTGGAACGCGCCATCAAGCGCAAGACGCCGTTTGAACAAATCCTGGTGAAGCAGGACATTACAAAAACAGAACGCATGCGTGTCGAGGAATACTCGTTCGCGTTGCAGGGGGTGTACACCGTCGCACGGCCCTTGCGCCGGTACTACCATAATCACGCGGCGGGCCAGATACTTGGCTGGATAAATGAAATTGATCGCGAGATGCTCGACAGAAACAAGCCTCGCTATAAGTTGGGGGACATTATTGGGCGCGACGGGATCGAACAGCGGTACGAATCCGACCTGAAAGGAACGGACGGCGCCATGATCGTCACGCGCTACAACGGCAGCGTGCCCCAGTTGCGCACGGACGTCCACGGCATGCCGTACATCGAAGTCGATAGCAAGGGACGCTCCCTCGCGCTCGAACGCAGGCAAGACGCAGTACCCGGAAAACCGATATTCACGTCGCTCGACATCGAACTCCAAATCGAGTGCGAGCGCATCTTGCGCGACGAACTGCTCGCCGAAGATATCGTGGACATTCAGGCGGAAGGCGCTATCGTCGTCATGGATGTGGATACCGGCGAGCTGCTTGCCCTCGCCAGCGTGCCCACCTATGACCCGAACATCTTCACGACCCAATCCCCGGACCAGCAAACCATCATCGATAGCGTAATGAAAGACCCGCGAAAACCGATGTTGCACCGCGCATTTCAAACCCACTATCCGCCCGGTTCGGTCTTCAAGGTGTTGCTGGCGGTTGCCGCGCTCGAAGAAGGCGCAATTGACGAGCACACCACCTTTAGCTGCGGCGGTTCATTCCGGTACAGCAACCACACGTGGCGCTGCTGGCGGCCCGGCGGGCATGGAGGGGTGTCCATTGTCGATGCGCTCGCATTTTCCTGCGATGTATTTTTCTATAACGCAGGGCTGCGGCTCGGCCCGGAGAAATTGAACAAATGGGCGCACCTGCTCGGCCAAGGCGAAACGACGGGCATTGATCTGCCGCGGGAAGTTCCGGGCGGCATACCGAGTCCGGACAAAAAAGCGGCCGCGGCAAAGCGCCGCAAATCCACGAATCGCGACGACTTCAAGTGGTATCCGGGCGATACCATCAATATGTCGATCGGCCAGGGTATGGTCGACGCGACGATCCTGCAGAACGCTGTCATGATGGCCTCCGTGCTGAATGGCGGAAAACGTGTCAGGCCGTTTGTAAACATGGCACTTGGGCCCGACGTAAGCGAACAGCTCATTGGCGACAATACACTGCGCATCGTGTCTGCTGGCCTGCTGAAGTGCGTCGAAAAAAAACAGCCTCCCAGTGGCACTGGCCGCGAAGCGCGTATCGAGGGACTTACGATACTCGGAAAAACCGGCACTGCGCAGGTCGCGCATATGTCGCAGCTCAAAGGCCGCCGGGAACGCAACGTGCCGTATGAATTGCGCGATCACGCCCTTTTTGTCGCGGGCGTCACCAATATGAAGCCTCGCATCGCGGTCAGCATCATCGTGGAACATGGTTTGCACGGCAGCACCACCGCCGCGCCCGTTGCGAAGAAAGTGTTCGACTATTTTTACTTGAAGCGCAAGCAGAGCGGGGAACCCGGCGCGGCGCCGGAAGCGGTGAACGTCGCAATGCACGGGGAGCCTGTCGAATGAGCAGCATTCAACGCGACCTCAACCTTCTCGATTCGCATATTCGCACGTTCAACTACCGCAACCTTAGCCGGATCGACTGGTACCTGCTGGGAATCACGTTTATCCTGATCGGATTCGGCCTGACGGCGTTGTACAGCGCGAGCCAAAGCCTGAGCGCCGACGCGTCGTTCTTTTCCTTGTACTATGTGCGGCAGTTCATCGCGTTCTGCCTTGGCCTCACGATTGCCCTCGCCATTGTGTGCATCGATTACCGCGCACTTATTTCCCTCGCGCCGGCAATGTACATAGTCGTTGCCGGTCTGCTGATCGCCGTGTTGTTTATTGGCACGGAAGCAAAAGGCGGACAACACTGGCTCCGGTATGGGCCATTCAATTTGCAGCCGTCGGAATTGAGCAAACTGGCCCTGGTCTATTCGCTTGCATGGTACCTGGCGGCGGTGCGCGACCGGATTCAGAGCGCCCTGTACTTCGCTGGCGCATTCGTAATCAGCGGTGGCATTTTGGTGCTTATCCTCTTGCAAAAGGACCTCGGAACCGCGCTCGTGCTTCCACCCGTCGTGCTCATGATGTTGTACGCCGCGGGCTGCCGCAAACGCTATCTATTCAGCATTGTCGCTGTGGGCGTCGCAATGGCCGCGACGGTGTTCTTCGCCGTAGACAAGCTTCCGCTCGAGGAATACCAGAAAAGCCGGATCAAATCGTTCGTGCAACCCGACGCGGACCCACTCGAATCGGGGTACCAGATTATTCAGACGAAGATCGCGGTCGGCAGCGGCCAGATGTGGGGCAAGGGCGTCGGGAAGGGTACTCAGACGCATTTGCGTTTCCTTCCCGAGTTTCACACCGATTTCATCTTCGCGTTGATCGCCGAAGAGATGGGTTTTGTCGGCGGATTCATCGTGATAAGCTTATTTGCGCTATTCTTGTTGCGCGGTATCGTGCTGGCGCGCGACTGCCCCGATCTCGCGGGCAGTTTGCTTGCGGTGGGATGTGTGACAATTATCGGATTCCACGTATTCGTGAACATTGCCATCACCCTGCACCTGCTGCCCATTACGGGTCTGCCGCTGCCGTTTCTGAGCCAGGGGGGCTCGTTCTGCGTTACTACGATGATGTGCGTGGGCACCTTGTTGAGTGTCCAGGTACGTAAAGGCTTTTTTGATTGATGGGGCCGCGGCCAGTGCCGCGCGCCACCGGGGGTTTGCATGAAGGAATTTATTATCAACGTCTCGCCGCTTGAGACGCGGATCGCGCTGATTGAAGACAAGCGCCTCACCGAACTTTTAATCGAGCGGCAGGAAAGCCGTAGCGTCGTCGGCAACATCTACAAGGGCAGAGTCGATTCAATCGTCCCAGGTATCCAGGCCGCGTTCATCGATATCGGAATGGAGAAGAACGGGTTCCTTTACGTCTCCGACATCGCTGGCGCGGAAGGCACCGGCGATTTCGTATTCGAGGAGGGCACAGCCAAACCCAAAGGTGCGGCGCGCAGGGGCAAACCGCCTTCCATCGAGTCGTTGCTGAAGAAAAACCAGCACATCATGGTCCAGGTCAGCAAGGACACGCTGGGCACGAAAGGTGTGCGCCTGACCAATTATGTGACATTACCCGGCCGATACGTCGTGCTGATGCCGACGGTGAAACAGCTCGGCGTCTCCCGCAAGATCGGAAGCGAACGCGAACGCGAACGTTTGCGCAAGGACCTGCAAAGCGTGCGGCCGCCGGGTGTCGGCCTCATTCTCCGTACGGCCGGCGAGGGCAAGAAAAAAGCGGATTTCCAGGATGACGTAAAATATTTGTCCAAGGTGTGGGGCGACATCAAAACGAAAATGGAAACCGCGAAAACGGCGGCGCTTCTGCACGCGGACCTGGGCCCGATCCTGCGCATCGTGCGGGACATGTTTACGAACGACATCGAGAAACTGACGCTTGACGATGCGGCGGAATTCGAGCGCGTCCTCGACTTCCTGGACAGTTTCGCGCCGAGCCTCAAAAGCCGCGTGAAACATTACAACCAAAAACGGCCTATCTTCGACAAGTTCGGCATTGAAAAGGAAATCGATAAGGCGCTAAATCGCAAGGTCTACCTCAAGAGCGGAGGTTATATCTGCATCGATCAGACAGAAGCGCTCATCGCCATCGACGTGAATACCGGCAGATTCACTGGCACGAAACACCTCGAAGAAACCGTCTTCAAAACGAACCTCGAAGCCGCCGAAGAAATCGCGCGGCAGGCACGGTTGCGCGATCTCGGCGGTATCATCGTGATCGATTTTATCGACATGGCCATCGAAAAAAACCGGCGCGAGTTGCTGAAACAAATGCAGGAATACCTCAAACACGACCGCGCGAAAACGACGGTGTCCGAGATCAGCGAGTTGGGCATGATCGAAATGACGCGGAAACGCGTGAAGCACAATCTGGTAAAAGCATTGTCGCAACCCTGCCCATATTGCGAAGGCGGCGGCATGGTGCGCTCCGTCACCACTGTCACGTTCGACACGCTGCGGCGGGTCCATAGCCTGTTCTGCGCGTCAAAGGAAAAGCGCGTAATCCTACAGGTCCATCCCGACGTGTCCCGGCGGCTGCGCACGGAAAATAAGGACATGCTCGACGCCATCTGCGCGGATTTCGAGCGCGAAGTCGCGATCGAATCGGTATCCGATTTCCACATTCACGACGTGAAAATCCTCACGCCAAAGACGAGACAGGAAATTAGTTTGAAATAAGGGAGGGCGCGTGTCCCCACGCGCCGGTTATCTTCAATATCCAGGCAGGAAGTAAGTGGGAGGGCGCGCGTCCCCACGCGCCGATTATCATCCCATCCCAACACAGGCGCGGGGGGGCACGCGCCCTCCCGCTTCATTTCTTATGCTTCTTCTTCAATTTCTGAAGAATCCGCTTCTCGATCTCCGGCGGCACAAACTCGTGGAGGTCTCCGCCAAACAACGCAATCTCGCGCACAATCCGCGAACTCAATAATAAAAACTTCTCGCTCGGCATCAGGCAAACGGTATCCATGCCGGGATTCAGCTTCTGGTTTGCGATGGCCATCGTCATTTCATATTCGAAATCGGACACCACCCGCAGCCCGCGCACCAGGGCGGTGGCCTTGCGTTTGCGCGCGAATTCCGCCGTCAATCCGGTAAACGAAGTCACTTCGACGTTCACGTGGCCCGTGGTAATCCGGCGAAGCATTTCAATCCGCTCATCAACCGTGAACAGGCCCTTCTTCTCGGAGTTGCGCGCGACCGCCACCACCAGCGTATCGAATATTTTTGATGCGCGGCCAATGAGATCGATATGGCCATAGGTAGGTGGATCAAAGCTTCCAGGATAAATGCCAATTCGCGCCGACATGATAGTGATGCCCCCCGCGTGCCCTTCGCACATATAATTAAGGCGCAAACGCCGCCGGGTTATCAAGCATGCCCGGGATTACGAAACGAGCTTGCCATGCACCGCCGCGGCGAGCGCTGCGTGATAGACCTGAAGCACCGGCACGCCCGCGGACTCGGCAACCTTGCGGCAATCCTCGAATTCCGGCGACGAAACTGTTTGTTCCGCGCCAAACCGGCCAAGCTTGATCCGCACGTTACCCCAGGGTGTTTGCGCGGTCTTCCACTCGCGCTCCAGGCAAATACGCTTTTCTTCGCGCATCCGCACGCCGAGGGTCGTCGAGTTGCGAAACACCACCGCCGCCAATTCGTCTACCTTCGGCGCGTCGCACATGATCGTAACGAGATGGCCGGGGCGGCCTTTCTTGCACGTTACGGGAGTAATGAAAACGTCGCGCGCGCCCGCCGCCATCGTTTGTTCCACCAGCACCGGCAACAATTCCGGCACCATATCGTCGATGTTGGTTTCGATGATTGTGACTGTCTCGCCTGCGTGCGACGACTCAGCGGATTCGCCAATCAACACGCGCAACACGTTTGCACGGTCTTCCAGATCGCGCGTGCCGCTCCCATATCCAATATTTTCGATCTTCATGCCGGGCATCGCGCCGAACGACGCCGCTACTTGCCCGATTAACGCTGCGCCCGTGGGCGTGACAAGTTCGGCCTGCACCTCCCCTCCGTAACTCGGAATGCCGCGAAGCAGCAAAGCCGTCGCGGGCGCCGGCACCGGCATGACGCCGTGCGCGCATTCGACCGTACCCGCCCCAACGTGTAAAGGCGACGCGACGATGCTTCCGGCGCTGAGTGCGTGCAAACAGAAATGCGCGCCAACAACATCGACAATTGAATCGATCGCGCCCACTTCGTGGAAATGGACCTTCTCGATCGTCGATCCGTGTACCTGAGCCTCGCTCTCCGCGATCCGCCGGAACGTTTCGCGCGACGCTTCCTTTACCGTCTCGTCCAGCGCGCCACGATCAATGATTTCGACCACGTGCCGCAAATGCCGGTGCGGCTGTTTCGTACCGGGGTCCAGCTCAACCGTGAATTGCGTCGCCATCACGCCTTTCTTCTTCACCTTCTTCGCGCTGATTGCGTAGCCGGTGACATCAAGCGAATCGAGCGCAGCCTTCAGGCTGGCAAAATCAACACCGAGATCGAGTAGCGCCCCGACAAACATGTCGCCGGATATTCCGCTGAAACAATCGAAGTAAAGGGTCTTCATGTGTACTCACTCGTGCAGGTTGTAGTATCGGGTATCGGGTATCGGATCTGTCGTGCTCGTGCTCGTGCTCGTGCTCGTGCTCGTGCTCGTGCTCGTGCTCGTGCTCGTGCTCG
>JAWXCN010000092.1:0-7980 GCA_034408725.1 Candidatus Hydrogenedentota bacterium | reverse complement strand
GCCATGGCTGGTTCGTGAATACCGATAGCTTCGAGCACGGCGTATTCATCCGCCTCGACGGTCACGGGTTCCTCGGCAGCCTGGATCGCGTTATCGGGGTCTTTCAGACCATGCCCGGTGAGCACACAGGTCACGCGCAGACGTGGTCCGGTAGCGGGTTCGGCCTTGTCGAAGTACCCCTTGCCCGCAAGTTTGATCAGGCCGGCGATGCTTGCCGCGCTTGCGGGCTCGCAAAAGATACCTTCGGTCTTCGCGATCATTTGGTACGCTGAACGGATTTCGTCGTCGGTGACGCTGTCAATAACGCCTTTGGATTCATCCCGCGCGGCTTCCGCGCCGGTCCAGCTTGCGGGATTACCGATGCGAATCGCTGTCGCGAAGGTCTGCGGATTCTCGACGGGATGACCCAGCACAATCGGCGCGGAACCCGCCGCCTGGAAGCCGAGCATGCAGGGAAGATTTTTTACCTTGCCTTCCTTGTGATACTCCTTAAAACCTTTCCAGTACGCGGTGATGTTGCCGGCATTACCAACGGGCAACGAATGAAAGTCCGGGGCATAGCCCTCGAAATCATCTACGATTTCGAATGCGCCGGTTTTCTGTCCTTCGATGCGATATGGATTCACGGAGTTTACGAGTTGGATCGGGTTTGTTTCGGTGATTTGCCGCACGAGTTGAAGTGCATCATCGAAATTGCCGCGCACCTGGATTACCTTCGCGCCATGGATCATCGCCTGTGACAGTTTGCCCAGCGCTATCTTGCCTTCGGGAATGAGCACCGCGCACTTGATTCCTGCGCGCGCTGCGTATGCCGCCGCGGATGCAGACGTGTTGCCGGTGGAAGCGCAAATGACTGCCTGAAACCCGTCTTCAACGGCCTTGGTCACCGCCATTGTCATCCCGCGATCCTTGAACGAGCCGGTGGGATTCAGGCCTTCGTATTTGAGATAAATATCGAGCCTGGCGTGGATCGCTGTGCTCAGGTTGTGCGCTTGCACCAGCGGAGTCGAGCCTTCGTTCAATGTGATGACGCGCGTATCTTTCGTTACGGGAAGATATTTCCGGTAGCGCTCGATAAGTCCGCGGTTGATCATAGTCCTGGTGCTTTCCTGTTCATTAGCTTAGACAACTGAAAAATCCGATTACGATTACGAATTCCAAAAGAGATAAGGCGTTAGTCGCTCAGTACCCGCAACAAATGCGTTGGCTCGTGGACCACATCCAGCGCGTCGATTTCCGCGACCGCTTTACGCACGGCAGACTCGACCGTCATTTCCGTCATGAGAATTACGTGTACGCGGTCATCTTCGTGCTTCTCCTTTTGGCTTACCGCGCCGATACTGACGCCGTGATTGCCGAGGATGGTGCAAATCCTCCCCAGCACACCGGGAAGATCGCGCGTAGTGAACCGAAGATAGTATTTGCCGGTAACGAGTCCCATATCCCGGACAGGCCGCTTCTGCGCATAGCTGAACGGCGCTGGTGCGGGTGCGTCGCCTCTGCGGGCGATATCGATGATATCGGCAATCACCGCGCTTGCTGTGGGCATTCGTCCGGCGCCGCGGCCATAATACAACGTTGCATCCGACACATCTCCTTTCACGTACACCGCGTTGAACTCGTTGCGCACGGACGCGAGAAGATGGTCTTCGGGAACGAGCGTGGGGTGGACACGCGCCTCGATCTCGCCATTCACCGCGCGCACGATGGCCAGCAGCTTGATGAGATAGCCGAGGTCCAGCGCATACGCGACGTCCGCGTGGGTCACTTTGGTGACGCCTTCGACGTGAATGTCTTCCAGCTTTACTTCGGTCGAGTAGCAGAGCGACGCGACAATCTGGCATTTGTGCGCGGTATCGTGTCCTTCGATGTCGAGGTCCGGCGGGGTTTCGGCGAATCCGAGCCGCTGCGCGATTTTCAGCGCGTCGTTGAAATCCAGGTTGTCATAGGTCATGCGGCTGAGGATGTAATTGCAGGTGCCGTTCAGGATACCGCAGAGAAATTCGATCCGATTTGCGCCAAGGCCTTCGCGTAGCGATTTGATAATCGGGATGCCGCCGGCCACCGCGGCTTCGTACCGCAGTTCGACGCCGTTCTTCACAGCGGCGGCGCACAGTTCCGGGCCATGATGCGCAAGCAGCATTTTATTCGCGGTGACAACGTTTTTCTTGGCGTTCAACGCGTCGAGAATGAAAGTCTTGGCGGGCTTGATGCCGCCGATAAGTTCGCAGACGACGTTGACCTTGGGATCGTTGATGAGCGACTTCGCGTCGGCACTCGTCGTAACGCCGTTTAGACTGTATTCGGCGAACAGGTCGGTTTTTGCGTCGGCGACATGCACGAGTGATACGTCGACACCTGCCTTGCCACAAATGACATCGCGGTTCGACAGCAGCGTTTTGATCACGCCGCCGCCGACTACCCCCGCGCCAATTACCCCTACCCCAATGGACATAAACTACGCTTTCCTCATGATGCAACATGGGGGTAGGGCGAGGCTCCGTTCAAGCCGCAGGGGCGGTATTGCCGCGCCTCGCTCGGACGGAGCCTCGCCCTACCCGACAATATCAGTTACATTTCCAGAACACAGAGCACGTCACCGACGGATACTTCGTCGCCTTCCTGGACCAATTTTTCTTGAACAACACCGCTCTTGGGCGCAGGCAGACTGAACGCCGCCTTGTCCGTCGTCAGTTCGACGATATCCTCGCCTTCCTTCACGTTGTCGCCTTCTTCAACCAGCCAGTACGACACCGTCGCCATGTCTCCGCCATCATCGCCCAATGTGGGCAGTTTCACTTCGTAGGTCATCTCCGTTCCATCTCCTTCTTTCGCTGTCAGGTATCTCGCAGGAAGCAGCGCTGTCTACAGCACAAGTTCTTTCCTGCGGGTGATCCAGAGTTTAATGAAATCTATGGCCACGGCAATTTGCACGACGAGTCCCCACAACACAACGTGCCAGGGCTGCCAAGCCAAGGTAATCCAGGAAAGTCCATCCGCGCCAAGGTTAAAGTTAAGTCCCATTCCTAAGAATGCCGCTCCAAACACGAGCGTGAATACGAGTGTTTCAAGCATGGTCCGTATTGGCTTAAATTCGGATTTGGAAAATCGACTGCCAATCCACACACCTATAAGGATGAAAATGCCTACCAAGTATATCGATAGAGCGCTTATGTATGAAATGTTGTTGAACGCCACCACAGCCGAAAGTACAACGATGACAAAGCCAGCGAGACAAAGCGGTACCGCAAAGAACCCCGTGGTTCTAGAGGTCTTTATTTCAGTACCGCTGAACATCCGTTACTCTTTCGCTAATCACTCGACGTGAATTGTTAGTACATTATCTACGATCGGTGCTCGTTCTATTTCAGTTGTGCATGCATATCGCCACCTTTACGTATCAAGATAGGATTGAGTGCAGTGCCTCGAGTCAATCTGTTAAATTTTGTTTTTAACTTCATTCACGCTGTTCAGTAGTGTTATTATTCTCGTTCGGGGTAATAGGATGGCCCCATGCTTTTGTTGTAGATTGACCAAGCCGCAACAGCGACAAATAACGCCAAAATTAACACCAAGAAGTGAGCGGCACCGGAAAATCCCGACTCATCCATTAGCCAATCGTGGAATTCCGTTGCAATCGGGAACACAAAGAAGATGGTCGTAATCTTCGCGGTCCTGCAGATATGAAATTTCTTCACGGCGTCAATGAAATCTCTATCCCGCGTTACATGAGCGCTACTAATTTCTTTTTTAATCGAATATTTGATAAGAAACCACCATAAAGGAGTGGACAAAACGGAGATTCCCCAATAACCCATGCATTTGAGTACCACGTGGTCCGTCCAGTCAAAAAAAGACAAGTACAAAAGCGAAGCGCACCCCATCACTATCAGCGACGCGACAACGGGTCGCTTTACCAAGGAAATGTAGGAATCTGTATTTAGTACCGTGAACATTGATTACTTTAACTACACCGGTTGCACCCGATTTTTGGCCCACTCGATCTCCATCAACTCTTCAGATCTATACGAACTGCGCACAAACGGTCCGGCGACGGCGAATGCGAAGCCGATACCGTAGGCGTATTCTTCAAATTCCTTAAACTTCTCAGGGGTCACGAAGCCATCCACTTCACGCTGCTTGAGCGTGGGGCGGAGGTACTGGCCAATGCAGACCGCCTCGCACCCGGCATCGAGCAGGTCGTGCAGGGTTTGGCGGACCTCGTCCTCGGTTTCTCCGTGGCCTACCATGAAGGCCGATTTCACGATTGGTCGGCGCTCGGGGACGAGCGCCCTCCCGTCGAGGGAGTTCCCGTCGAGGGTGTTTCGGGAGGATGTCCATTCCGCGACCATCGTTAGCACGCCTAACGCAGTTCTATAAGTGCAACGCTTTCCACGGACTGTTGGGTAGAGCCGCTCAACAGTCTCGATATTATGCGCAAATACTTCCGGTTGCGCCGCGAGCACGGTTTCCACCGCGGCGCGGTCCCCGAGGAAATCGGGCGCCAAGACTTCAATTGTCGTATTCGGGTTGACGGACCGCACGGCGCGGACCGTTTCTGCGATATGGGCGGCGCCACCATCCGGCAAATCATCGCGGGTAACTGCTGTAATTACCGCGTGCTTGAGTTGCATCCGGCGAATGGCTTCCGCCACCCGCGCAGGCTCATCGGCCTCGACCGGTTCCGGCTTCCCGCTGGGGACCGAACAATAGCGGCAATTTCGCGTACAGGTATTGCCGAGAATCATCAGCGTGGCGGTGCGCTTTTGCCAGCACTCCGCCATGTTCGGACACCGCGCGCTCTGACACACCGTGTGGAGCTTCAGATCGGCGATCAGGTCCTTGGTGAACGTGAAATCCTGGCCGGATGCCCACGGTCTCCGAATCCAATCGGGAAAACGCGCGCTCAATCGTGTACCCACCTAAAGTGCGCCGCACCCATGATCGGACTATCCGTGACAGGCTTTGGCATGGCCAGTATAGCATGCGGGGTGGACAGGTATAAAGTTTTCGTGTACGGAGACTTGCGCGAACAGCGGCGCACTATTCGCATATCCATGTCAAACAACCAGTTGCAACAATATCCGTTGACTTGCCGCCTCCCCTGTTGTACAGTCATTACATCGTTGGTCTTGTCCCCCCACAATTTCCGGGGTGGCAAAGGGCTGTATCTTGCGTGAACTGGGGACTGGGCACAACGGATAGTTTGGGATCATGTCTTGATAAGGAGGGGGTGTGCACCTTATTGAAGAACGGCCCGTCCTGCAGGTTCAGCGCCAATCGCCGCAAATTCTGGTTGTCGGCGGGGGAAAAGGGGGCGTTGGCAAGACCTGCTTTTCGGTGAACCTGTCCATTGAAATCGCCCGGAAGGGCTGGCGCGTCATCCTTGTTGACGCCGACCTGAGCTGCTCCAACGTGGAAACAGTTCTGGGTGTACAAGCGGATGTTAAGCTCGATGCCTTTTTTTACCAGCGCGGGGGAAAAGACCTCAGCGCAGTGCTGTGCGACACGCAATACGACAACCTGCGGCTGATTCCTGGCACGACAGGTCTTCTGGAAGTCGCGAACCCGAAATATCAGCAGAAGGCGGCGTTCATCCGTGAACTGCTTCTGCTCGACGCCGATCTCGTCGTCGTGGACCTCGATGCTGGCGCCCATCTCAACACACTCGACTTTTTCCTGATGACCGACGCCAACGGCGTGTTGGTCATTACACCGGAAAAAACGAGTATCGACAATGCATTCAAGTTTCTTCGTGCGGCGCTGTTCCGCAAGATCGAGCGCTTCTACCAGAGCCCGGAAGTCGCGCTGCTGCTGAAGCGGGCGGCTTCGCTTCGCGAGTTTCTGGAGATCATTCGCACCTCGGACCAGTTTGAGGAAGGCACGCGCAAACGGATTTGCGGCGAGTTGGTTGCAATCGCGCGGGGAATCCGCCCGAAAATCGTGGTGAACCGGTCGCGCAACGCCTACGAAGCGCAGATAGCTGCGAATATTTTGTCAAAATATGCGCGGCAATCGCTGATGATCGAGCCGGAGAATCTGGGCTACCTTTATTTTGATAAATGCGTGCCGGAAGCCATTAACTCGGGCCGGCCCTTTGTGGTAAGCTACCCCAAACAAAAGATATCGGCATGTGTCGCCGATATCGCCAACCGTTTAGGATTCTTCTAACGATGCTAGACCGTTCCGAATCCCGCAAAGAGCCCGCAACGGCGAAACCGCAAGTACAGTGGAAGCCGGTGGATACGCCGCCAGTCGAGAACGCGCCGGATACCTACGAGGCACTCGAAAAAGCCGGCAAACGGGACGGATTCCTGGGCAGGTGGAACCAGTCGTTTCAGGAGATTCTTTCGACGAATCGCGGGCCCGCGCGGGTGCGATCCGCGGCGGAAGAAGCGGGCGAGAGTCCCGATGTTACCGCTGATGATTTGGCGATCCGCCGCGCGAAAACGGTGAAGCCGCAGCGTATGGTCGTGCCGGAAGGCGTCATCATTGAAGGCAATATGACGAGCGGATCGGAAACGGAAGTTTCCGGGCGCATCGAGGGCGACGTCACCGTGGACGGATTCTTGTACCTCGGCGCGAGCGCATTGGTTACGGGCAACGTGCGCGCGACGGCGTGCAAGGTGGATGGCTTGGTGGAAGGCCGCGTGGAGTGCTCGGAAGTGCTCGAACTTGGGCGGTCGGGCCGGTTGAACGCGGACGCCATGGCAGGCAAGGAGATGAACCTCGGCGGTCAGGTTTTTGGAAGCATCGCGACAGGCGGCGTTGCGCGGTTGCACGCCACGGCGCGGCTCACGGGAAATATCAAAGCCCGGCGGATTGTTATCGACGAAGGCGCGGTGTTTAACGGCTCGTGTACCATGCGCCCGCCCGCGCAGCGCGCGGATGCCGGAGCGGCCCAGAAACAACTGCCGTCGTAATTTGGCCGAAGGAGTTTCTCGCATTGTTCTCATATAATTGGACAATCGTTCTCATTATCCCCGGCATCATTTTGTCGCTTTGGGCGCAGTGGAAAGTCAAGCACGCGTACGCGAAGTATGCCGAGATCGGCACGCAGGCGGGAATTACCGGCGCGCAGGTCGCGGCGCGCATTCTTCAAGAGGCAGGCATCGGTCTTGTGGGCAATACGAAAGGTGCAACGGGCCAGGTTGTCGGGCTGGAAGCCATTCCGGGCCAGATGACGGACCATTATGATCCCCGCGATCGCACGCTCCGCCTTAGCCAGGATGTGTACAACGGGCACAGTATCGCCGCGATCGGAATCGCCGCGCACGAAGTTGGTCATGCGATTCAGCACGCGAAGGCCTATTCGATGCTCCTGTGGCGGACCGCGATCTATCCCGCGACTAGGTTCGCCTCGACGCTGGCATGGCCGCTGCTCCTAGCGGGATTCATTTTCAGTTTTAAGCCGCTGATCAGCATTGGCATTGCCTTTTTTGCGTTCGCGGTGTTATTCACGTTGATTACGCTCCCCGTCGAGTTCGACGCCAGCAGACGGGCGATTCGCGCCCTGTCCAACGGCGGATACTTGACCGATGACGAGCTTTACGGCGCCAAGAAAGTTTTGAGCGCGGCGGCATGGACTTACGTTGCCGCGGCGGCGGTGGCGATACTGGAGCTGGTGCGGCTGCTCATCATGTCGCGCAGCCGCTAACTTCGTGTGTATATCGCGCCGGCTTCGCAGAGGCCGGCGCGTCTTTTTATTCAGTACGCGCAACCAACGAACCTCATCATGTTCAAAAAAACGTTCACCGCATCACTTCTCTCACTTCTTGCAACCGCATTCGCATTCGGCGCGGAAGAGACACCCGTCAAAGTCATTGGTGAGGGCACCGCGTTGGGTCTTGGGCCGGCGGCGCGCAGCGCGGCGATCCTTGATGCGCAAACGACAATCGTGCTAGACCGGCTGGAAGCACTTGCGCTTTCCCGCGATTTCACCGTGTTTACGCCAATCCTCGAGGACGCGCACTCGTATTT
>JAWXCN010000091.1:0-3622 GCA_034408725.1 Candidatus Hydrogenedentota bacterium | reverse complement strand
CCGCCCGGAACAGCGATATCAGTCGATGACGGAAATGTTGATGGATTTGACGCGGGTATCCGAATCGCGGATTTAGCGCGCCGGCCGGTAAATGGCGTAGCCTTTGTCTTCATGCTCCCAGACGACATCAAAGTTCCGCTCTTCTGGAAGTGAGACATCCGCCCGGAGGATGAACACGTAGTCGAATTGCGTGTTCCGCACGACATCCGTAAACCCGCCTTCGCGCAGATACGGCACGACCTCCGGCGAGACTAGCCCAAACATATCCACGATGCGGCGTTCGGCGAAATATCCCACTTTCCCAATTTCAAAAGCAAGGATCGTGTCATCTCGATCTGTGTTTTCGCGCAGCCACGTTGCTGCCTGCATGTGCGGACTAGATTTGGGTAGTTCGCCGGCATTGTTCCGCACATAGTGCTGTGCGGCATTCGCTGCAAATAGAAGCACTACGGTCGCGCCAATCGCGGCGGCGGCCGCGAGCGCGGGTTGCATTTCGTCGCGGCCTAACTCGATGAGACGGCCGAATCCCATGAAGGCAAGAATGCAAATGCCAACCATCGGCGCAGCGAAATACCAGGCGTAGTTGGGCATACCGGCGATCTTGTACTCGGCGATGTAAAACAGCAGCCAGAACGCCAGCGCCCGATTCCGGTCCGCGAGTGAGTAGAGCGAGCCGACCACCGCAGGGAGCAGCAGGATGGGGATGATGGGTTGGCCTAGCCAGTAATTGAACAGACTGTCAAACCGCCAGGGCTCGTGTCCGAAACTGTGAACGACCTTGGCCTGCATGCTGTGCGGTAATGGATTGCCAAAATAGATCGTGGCGGCAATGAGCCAAGGGAGGATCGGGATTGCCGCGCCCGCAACAAGTTTCGGGATACTCGAGCGCCGCTCAGGTTCGAGCAATGCAGACAAGCCGATTGCCGCCAGCACGACGGCGCCGTCCAACCGGATTACGACCGTGGCCCCGCCAATCAAGCCCGCCCAAAAGTAGTCGCCTCTTCGATATAGGAATAGCGCGGACAAAATGAACGCGATATAAGCCTCGATCTCGAGACCCTGTCCGTAGAACACCGCGGGGAAACACAGGGCCGCCAACAAGCCCGCGCCGAGTCCAGCGATACCGCGAACCAGAATGACCGCGAGGAGCGACACCGCAATGTGCGCGGCAACTTGGACAATCATCGACGTGGTCCGTGGTTCGAGACCCAAAACGATGCCACCGGCAATCGTAAAACAATGCGGGAGGCTTGACGCGCCATAGATTGGTTCTGCGTCTTCCGGGTTCCAGCGAAGGCCGTGGCCCGCAGCGAGGTTTTCCGCGAACCGGTACGTAATGTAGGCGTCGTCGAAGGATTCGTTGTGGGTGATGACAGCGATGGAAAAGGTGGCAGCGATTACCCCGATGATCAAAGTCGCAACGATATAAAGGTTTCGGGCAGGGACTCGCGATGCGAACGATTCCATGATGTGACGTCGTACTCCCCTGCATTTACGCTGAACGGCGACACGATACTACCCTGTTCGTCATGACGCCGCAACGCCTTACCACGCTGGGGGGGACGTGAATTACCGTTTGCCGCAACGCGGGGTTTCGTTGCGCGGCCCGTTTTCGGTAGAATTAAAGTGATTGAGTAAAAGGAGTGCTGTAAACATTATGAAGTACCGGGTCGTCGAAGCAGGTGTCCTGAAAATCCTGGCCGCTGTTGCATGCGCAAGCGCAGCAATTGCGCAGCCGGCAGAATTGCCTGTTGCAGCGAAGCAGACCGTGGATTTTGCAAATGACATCCACCCGATCCTTGCCGAGCGATGCGCCGACTGCCACATGGGTGGCCAGTTCAAAGGCGGGTTCTCGATGGATTCCCGAGAATCGTTTCTCGAGGGCGGCGAATCGGGCCCTGCCGTGATTGCTGAGAATAGCGCTGAAAGTCGCTTGATCAAGTTGGTGTCCGGCGCGGACCCGGACCTTGTGATGCCGCCGAAGGGCGACCGATTATCTGCCGAGCAAATTGGATTGTTGCGTGCATGGATCGACCAGGGGATCAAGTGGTACGACGTGGACGAGCGGGAAACCGCATACGTGCAACCCATCGCGCTTGCGAGTCCAGCCTTGCCTGCCGCATCGGAGGCAGAAGGATCGACGAACCCCGTTGACCGGTTCCTTAACGTGTATTTTCAGCAACACCGCCTCGAATGGCCGGAGCCGGTCTCTGACGCGGTGTTCATTCGCCGCGTTTACCTTGACACCATCGGTTTGTTGCCGCCTCCACAGGAGATGGATGCCTTTATTGCGGATGCCGCCCCGGATAAACACGCAAAACTCGTGGAGAAACTGCTGGGCGATAACCTGGGATACGCAGAGAATTGGATGACGTTTTGGAACGATCATCTGCGAAACGATTTCAGCGGCACAGGATACATCGACGGCGGGCGCAAACAAATCACGCAGTGGCTGTTCGATGCGCTCTACCAGAACATGCCGTATGACCAATTCGTTACGCAGCTCGTGAATCCCACTCCGGACAGCGAAGGGTTTGTGAACGGCATCGTATGGCGCGGCGTTACCGCGGCGGCGATGAATCCTGCGGTGCAGGCGGCAAACACAGTATCGCAGGTTTTTCTGGGCGTGAACTTGAAGTGTGCATCGTGCCACGACAGTTTTGTCGATCATTGGAAACTTGCCGATTCCTATGGCATGGCAGCGGTATTTTCCGAGGAGCCGCTTGAGATGGTGCGCTGCGACGTGCCACAGGGAAAAACGGCGGAGATCCGGTTTCTCTGGGATTCCGTTGGCACGGTCGACGCGAAGCGATCCAAACGTGGGCGGCAAGCGCAATTGGCGCGGGTGATAACTGACGAAAACAACGGTTTCTTTACGCGGACCATTGTCAACCGCTTGTGGTCGGAATTCATGGGGCGCGGGATGGTCGAGCCTCTGGACAAAATCGAAAATGCGCCATGGAACGCGGACTTGCAGGACTGGCTTGCGGGCGATCTGATCAACAATGGATATAACCTGAAACATACGATGGCGCTGATACTTTCGTCTCGCGCGTACCGGTTGCACTCGATCAGCACCCCGGAAGACAGCAAGGAAGTGTTCGTATTCAAGGGCCCGGAAGTCCGGCGTATGAACGCGGAACAGTTTCTGGATGCGATTGCCTGCGTGACCGGGGTGTGGCAGGCGAACCCGCAATTTGCCGTGCCCGAGAAACCGCGTGGCAAAGATGAACCCGCGCCGCCTCCGCAGGTTCGCGCATGGCGCGTTCAGGCCGATCCGCTGACACGCGCCATGGGCAGGCCCAACCGGGAACAGGTCATGACCCGCCGCATTTCCGTGGCGACCGCGCTCGAAGCCGTTGAACTGACGAACGGCCAGACGTTGACGACCTATCTCGACCTTGGGGCGGCGAGCCTTGTCTCAACGCCGCCGGCATCAACGGCCGGTTTGGTAAACGCCGCGTATCGCCATGCGCTGCAGCGTGATGCCACGGATCACGAAAAGGAGGTTGCGACCGCGCTTGTTGGCGAGCCGACGAACCAGAATGGTGTGGCAGACTTCCTTTGGGCCCTAACGATGCTTCCCGAGTTCCAACTGATATACTAAGGTACAGGGAAATGG
>JAWXCN010000090.1:0-11224 GCA_034408725.1 Candidatus Hydrogenedentota bacterium | reverse complement strand
GGTGGGATAGGCCGGGTATGACGATGCGCGCGTGCCGTGGCATGGGAGGTAGCGTACCGGAATCGGTACTGAAAAGTCAATAAATAGGTGGCTGTCCCCTATTTTACTAGAATGGAGGAGTTCATCGAATGGCACGAATACATCGTCCAGCACGGCATCTTGTGAGCCTGTTCCTGTTTGCCGTCGTGATTACCGGCGGAACAATCGGGTGCGGCGCGCCGCCGTCTACAGCATCGCCTTCTGCAGCGTCACCGCCCGCTGCCAAGGCCGGTGGGTTTCCAGAAGACTTTCCGGTGTATGAAGGGCTCGTGCAGGACTATGTCAGTGACTCAGGGCCGTTGCTAGTCGTAAACGGGGTCACGGACGACGATATCCCAAAAGTTATTTCGTTTTATCGGGATCGCATGCCGGTAAAGGGCTGGATCGAAGGAACTGATCCGGCGCAGGGCGGCGGGGGTGCTGAGGAGTTGGTTTATACCAAAGGCCCGGCCAAGGCCGTGATCCTGGTTAGCAAAGACCTGGGTAAAACGCGCGTGTCCGTACAGGTCGAGGGTTACGAGCCCGCCCGCTAGGGTATGGCGGGACTGCTTTGGATGGATGGCGGGGACCGCATAAGTCAGAATGTGGATCGTGAATTCCATATTCACTTGAATTTCCATAGTGCGTAGCCAGGCGCGTCCGCTATCCTTTCATCACCATGTTCATCATGAGACGGTATGGCAACCGCGGCTTTGCAATCTGGTTCACCGTTCCGGCGACATACAGGTCTTTCTCCGGGCAGTAGAATGCAAACGCGCCCGATAGCCCGGAATGACCCAAAAGCTCCGGCAACGGCCGGAACGGCGAAAATATCCACGGCAATTTGAAGCGCATGAAACCGATGCCGTACTCGAGAGGAAAGAAAATGCGGTTGTACGTCTTGAGCGGTTCCAGTGCGTTCTCCGGAAATAACTCCCCCGTGAAGAACGCGCGCAGAAACCGCAACGTTTCATTCGCGGTGGATACGATACCGCCGTCCGGACCAAACGACGCCATCGCCTCTGGAATGCGAAGCGGTGTGTGCTTGTAATAGAGCGTTCGTGGCCTTGTGTCATCTGCGTCCGTGAACAGATAGGTTTGGTTCAATCCCAGCGGCTCGAAAATGCGCTCGTGCAATACACTGCTGAATGACTTGCCACAGATTGTTTCAATGATCTTTCCCAAAATCTGATAGTTGGTGTCCGCGTAAAGCGCCCTGCCTTTGGTCCCCGGCGCGAATTTCGGCGGCATGGCGCGTGTTTTCTCCACCACATCCTCGAAGGTCCAGTGCTGATCCTCGCCCTTGGTAAGCGCCGCGAGCAGACTCCTGCCGTTGACCCGCTGCTGAAAATAATCCGGAAGGCCCGACGTGTGCGCCAGTAGCTGGGCGATGGTGATGGCCTGCGAATAGTCAACGCCGCGATACACGTGAATCCCCGACACCGCCGCGCTGTCCAGATACCGCGACACGGGCTCGTCTAAAGCCAGTGCGCCTTCGTTTTGAAGCGAGAGAATGATCGCTGTGGTGTAGAGTTTCGTAGTGCTGGCGATGAAGTACTGGGTATCGACGTCCAGGTCACCGGCCGCTCCAGACCAGTCCTGCGAACCGTCCCCGCGCGTCATCCTGACACAACACCCAAACACACTCCGTCCATCGACAGCACGGCTGATCATGCGCTGAAATTCGCGTGTCGTACCTTTCGTCACCCACCGATTCTACCTCAACCATGCGCAAACATCTGCCACGACCTTTTCTGTTGCCAATTTCGCAAACGTTCGTCCTACAAGGGGCCCGGACCATTCTCGCGGCCATGAAGCAGACGCCGTTCATCGGACACGATCGCGGCGGATATGCATAGCGTGCCGGAGTCAAATCTTTGACTCGCAATTGGCTTGTAGCGTAGTATGCGCCTGATGAAAATCACGCTTAGTCAGTTGTCTGCACTGTTACTCATTGCCGCACTGGCCTCTTCCGGCGGCGAGCACTTTCGCATCGTGTGTCAGTCTGGGACCGTTGGCCCGATTGATGTGCCGTGCGAGTCAATCGAGTGTTGTTCGTCAGAAATGCAATCGGATATCGCGGTCCCCACAAAAAAAATCGAGCCCGTTCGGTGCTCCGAGTGTGTCATTACGGCGCTTTCTCAAGGCTTCGCGGTTTTTACAGCGCAGCAATGTAGAACTCTTGTCCAGTCTGCCCCAGCAATGATCGCTTGGTCTCATGAGCAAGCGATTCAAACTCCGATCATCTCTGGCGAAGCGCTCCGAAACAAAGTCTGCGATCCATCACCCACCCGTCCTTTACGAGGACTTGTCGTCATCCAAGTCTGAGACCAACCCTCGTCTTCATTACGTCTGAACCCGCGCACCTAGTTCTGCCTTTTGCCTGTTGGTATTCAGAAGGTGAAGTTGCAAAATTCTATTTGGCTTGTGAGCTGATGCAAACGCGCGAAACGACTATCCTGAGGTGAACTGCATCAGATAAGGAGACTTCGGATGATAGCCAGGATTTTCAAGTTGACGAATGTCCTAGCAGCAGCATTCTTCTTGACGATCGCATTGTCTGGTTGTGGTGCTTCCAGTGAAAACACGGTCCCTGATGAACGGGCACCAGGTTCTGAACGTAAAGCGAGTGCGCCCGCGCAACAAAGTGGTCAGGCGATAAGCCCCAAAGATCGCGACCCTAACCGGTTGTGGTGCAACGAGCACGGCCTCTACGAAGATGAATGTGTTATTTGTCACCCAGAGATTGCGAACAAGAAACCTGTGTCCGCGGAAGCGCGCGATTCGAACCGGTTGTGGTGTAACGAGCATGGCGTCTATGAAGATGAGTGCTATATTTGCCATCCCGAGTTGAAGGGCAAGAAAGAGGCCGGTTCAACTGCTACACCAAATCAAGCTGCAACCACCGAAGGTGGGGCGGTGCAAACATCCGGGTTGTTCTGCAAGGAGCATCAACTGCCGGAATCCGAATGCGGCAATTGCAGACCGGAAGCAGTGGCCAACCTTCCTGTCGGAAAAGGGCTAAAAGTCCGTTTTGCGTCGGGTGAATCGACGAACAAGGCCGGCGTGGCGATCGGCTCTCCAATTTCCGCCGCGCGTTCCCCGGCGGCACAATTTCTCGGCCAGGTGACGTTTAACCGCAATCAGTTCGCAGACGTTACACCGCTTGCCGAAGGTGTTGTGCTCGAAGTTCTCAAAGACGTCGGGCAAAGGGTCGAGATGGGAGAGGTTCTCACCACAATGCAATCTACGGAGATCGCGACCGTACGACGCGAAATTCAGCAAGCGCAGGCGGAAGGCCGGCGGGCAAGCCAGACGCTCGCGCGCGAACAGGATTTGCATGTGCGCAAGATTTCTCCGCGTCAGGATGTCGAAGCCGCGCAAGCTGAAGTTGCCGTGTATCAAAGCGCGATTGAGGAAGGGCGCCAGCACTTGCTCGCACTTGGCCTTACAAAAGAGGAAGTGGCGGCGCTGCTAAGTGAAAAAACGGACTCGCCTACGCTCCCGGTGCGAGCGCCATTCGCGGGCACAATTGTTGAGCGAAATGCGACGCGCGGTCAATCCGTTCGCTCCGGAGATGCTCTGTTTCAAATAGCCGATCTCTCGACTATGTGGATGGAGTTTTCCATACCCGAAAATCAAATTGCGGTGGTATCCACCGGCACAACAATCGACGTACGATTTGACGCCTATCCCGGTCTCTCGTTCGACGGCGAGGTCGAATGGATCGGCGCATCGATCGACACACAGACGCGCATGGTCAAAGCGCGGGCCGTCCTCGCGAATTCCCAGGGCATATTAAAGGATGGCTTGTTCGCCCGCGTCACGATTCGTGGAGCTATGACCAATGCCGGACTCAGCGTGCCGGAGTCGGCGATACAGGACGTCGACGGGCGGCCGGTTATCTTTCGCAAGCTGGAAGACGATTTGTACGAAACGCTCCCAGTCGAACTCGGTGCGGAGACCGATGGTCAAGTTGTCGTATTGGCGGGGCTTGCGGAAGGAGACCTCATTGTTACGCAGGGTAGTTACGTCGTGAAATCGGAATTGTTGAAGGGTCGCCTGGGCGCGGGCTGTACGGACCACTGACAGTAGACTTTGCATGCTCGAAAAATCTGTTGAATTCGCGCTCCGAAATCGCTTGTTGATGGTCCTGTTGTTCGCCCTCGCGGCGGGCATGGGTGCGTGGCGTCTGTTCCAATTGCCCATTGACGCTTTTCCGGACACTTCGCCCATCCAAGTGCAGATCAACATCACGGCCCCAGTTCTTAACGCCGCGGAGATCGAACAGCAGACCGTGCATCCTATCGAGTTGGCGATTTCCGGGCTGCCGGGACTGGATGAAGTACGCTCCGTATCCAAATTTGGCTTCGGACAGGTAGTGGCCGTTTTCCATGATGGGGTGAGTGTATACGACGCTCGCCAGTTCATTTCCGAGCGCCTTAATACCGTCGAACTAGCGGCAGGAATCAGCCGCCCGCAATTGGGCCCGATAGCCACCGGCCTGGGTGAAGTCCTCCACTATGTGCTGCGGTCGGACAGCCCAACCCGGACACTCGCGGAGATTCGCGAACTTCATGATTGGGTCGTGAAACCCGAGTTGCTCAAAGTGCCGGGTGTGGCCGAAGTGAACTCGTGGGGTGGAGATGAAAAACAGTTTCATGTGGTTGCGTCGCCTGATTCTCTAATCAAATACGGTTTGCGGATGAGCGAGTTGCGGGAAGCGCTTGAACGCAACAACCGCAATGCGGGTGGCGGCCAATTGCACCGATCCGGTGAGTCATTGCTTGTGCACGGCCTGGGTCGTGTTTCCACGATTCAGGAAATCAAAGACATCGTTATCCGCGCGCATCAGGGCGTGCCTATCCGCGTTGGAGACGTGGCGGACGTAAGGCTCGATAGGGAAATCCGTCGCGGGGCAGTTACTTTTCAAGGCCAAGGGGAAGTTGTTCTGGGGCTGGGCTTCATGCTTCTCGGTGAGAACAGCAACGAAGTCACCGCGGCATTACGTGATCGGCTCGCGTTGGCGGCCCACGCGTTACCAGACGATATCGTTTTGGACGTGGTGTACGACCGCACCGAGTTGATCGCGCAAGTCATAGGCACCGTAAAGAACAATCTATTGCTTGGGGCGCTGTTCGTCATCGTCGTGCTTTTTGTCCTGTTAGGTAATTTGCGTGCGGGTCTGATTGTGGCATTAACGATTCCGCTTGCGATGTTATTTGTGATCCTTGGCATGTTCGAGATGGCCATAGCGGCAAGCCTCTTGAGTCTTGGCGCCGTCGATTTCGGCATGATTGCGGATGGGGGCGTCGTCGTCACAGAAGTAAATCTGCGGCGTTTGCGCGAAAAGCAGCAGGCTTTAGGGCGTTTGCTCACCCGGCAAGAACGGCTCGAAGTAATACTTACGTCTACACGCGAAATTGTTCGGCCCATTACGTTCGGAATATTCATAACTATAATCGTATTTGTTCCAATCCTTGCTCTGGAAGGTGTTGAAGGCAAGATGTTTCGTCCCATGGCATTGACCTTCATGCTCGCGCTGGTCGCTACCCTGTTGATTACGCTCTTTCTTGCTCCGGTCCTGTCCTTCTACGCGCTACCGCGGAACGCACGCCCGGAGCGTCGAGGAATTGCCCAGTTGCTTACGGTGGCCTATGCGGGATTGTTGAAAATCGCGCTCCGGGTGCGTTGGCCGGTGCTTGCGGTTACAGCGGCGTTGCTTTCCGTTTCGGCATGGCTCGCGACCAGTCTCGGGACCGAATTTACACCCCGCCTGGCCGAAGGTTCCCTGGTGGCGAATGTAATTCGGCTGGCGGGCGTCTCCATTGATACCTCAACGGAGTACAACACACGTATCGAGCGGTTGCTGCTGGACGAATTCCCGGACGAGATCAAATATGCCTGGAGCAGAATTGGCGTTGCGGAAGTCGCGACGGACCCGATGGGGACCGAATTGACCGACATTTTCATGACGCTCCATCCGCGCGAACAGTGGAAACGCGTACACACCCAGTCGGAGTTGGTGGTGGAAATTGAAAAGGCGCTTCGCGACCTTCCCGGCCTCAATATCGCGTATACGCAGCCGATCGAAATGCGAATGAACGAAATGGCGGCGGGCATACGATCCGACGTTGGCATCAAAATCTATGGGGACGATTTCGAGGAGCTGGTGCGGCTATCGGACGCAGTGCAACGCGTGTTGCTTGATATCGAAGGCGCTCAAGACATATCGACGGACCAAATTACCGGTCAGCCTACGTTGCAGGTCAAGGTGAATCGCACACTCACCTCGCGGCACGGCGTGTCGTCCGACGAGGTCTTGAGCAGCATAGACGCACTGGGTGGTATCGAAGTTGGTTCGGTGTTTGAGGGGCAACGGGTTTTCCCGTTGGTGCTTCGCCTTGATGACGCGTACCGCGAGGAAATGGAGCGGCTGACAACGCTCCCTATCCTGATGGAATCGGGCGCTGTACTGGAATTGTCGCAACTCGCCGATATTGCAGTGGTCGACAGTCCAGCAACGATCAATCGGGAGTGGGGGCGCCGGCTGATTCGGGTCCAAACAAACGTGCGCGGCCGGGACGTCGGGTCATTTGTGGCGGAAGCGCAACGCCGCATCGCCGAGCAGGTAGACATACCGGATGGCTACATCGTCGATTGGGGAGGCCAGTTCGAGAACTTGCAGCGCGCGCAGCTTCGCTTCGCTATCATCGTGCCGCTTACGCTGCTGCTCGTTTTCGTTTTGCTGTTTCTTAGCATGCGTAGCCTGCGCGATGTGTTGATCATCTACACGGGCATTCCCTGCGCCGTCATTGGCGGCGTGTTCGCGTTGTACGTCCGCGGCATTCCCTTGAGCGTAAGCGCGACTGTGGGCTTTATCGCGCTCGCCGGCATCGCCGTGCTAAATGGACAAGTCATGATCGAAGCGTTCCGGGACATGCTCAGACAAGGCCTTGGGTTAAAAGAAGCCATCTTGGAAGGCGGTAAACAACGATTGCGGCCCGTACTCGCTACCGCCATCACCGACGTGGTCGGTTTCATTCCTATGATGCTCTCAACGGGAGTTGGCGCCGAGGTGCAAAGGCCCTTGGCCACGGTCGTCGTTGGAGGGATGGTCTCGGGTACGCTGTTGACTTTGTTCCTCCTGCCAATCCTTTATTTCCTACTACCGGGAGCGGGATCTCAAGTCGATAAACGAGCATCGGAGCTAATTGAAGCGTAAGGCGTTCGGCCCAAGGCCCAATATCGAAGTGCGCTATTCAAAAACGGTCAAAGGCGCCGTTTTGTCGCAAGTGCGAATCGGCGAGGCCAATCGTCCATAGTAGAACTTTTGTTACTATTGGCGGCATGGAATCGAAGTACGTCAAGATTGCGAAGGTGTCGGAGTTCGAGGGGTTGCGTTTCCGCAAGTATTCGTGGCTCGCGCGGAACGTGGCGATTTTCCGGGATGCGGACGGGGTGTTTTTCGCGACGGAGATTAGCCGCAAGCATCAGAACTGGGACCTCACGACGGGCAGGTTCGACGGGGACATCGTGACGTGTCCGCGGCATGGGTGGAAGCGTTCGGGAAGCGGGGCCGGAATGTTAAGAAATAGGTGGCTGTCGCCTATTTCCGGTGTCGCTTGTCCAATAGCGTTGTAATCATAATCCCACACACGGGAACCCGGCGCGGTCAACGTGCTCAGGCGGTTCGCGGCCGTGTACGTAGTTTCGTTGCCGTGGTAATCGGTCATCGACGTCACCAAACCAGCGTCATCATACTCGTATGTTAGATACGAATCATCGTAATCCGTGATCCGCGTGAGTTGGCCCGCCGCGTCATATCCGTAACGCAGCCCATCGACATAACCGTTCCAATTCGTATCGTCGATCCAGTCGGTGATTTTCGTCAGGCGCGCAATCCCATCATATTCGTAATCGGCGTCGTATGTATTCGATCCGGATGTGTACCGCACCTTCGTCAATAATCCCGTGGTCGAACTGTAGAAATACTCCGTCGGGTCCGTCGTTCCCGAAGAGCCCGCGCCGACCTTGGTCATATGCCCAAGCGAGTCATAGAAATACTTCGTCACCTTGCTGATCTCGTCCGTGACGCTGGTTAGCTAAATAGGGGTCTGTCATACGTTGTCTTTATTTGGTGCAAATTTTTGCGGGATTCAATAGGTGGCTGTCCCCTATTGATACTATATGCCCCGTTCACAACCCGCAGCGACAACAATATATTTCCCGCTCTTGACCTCGAACATGTAGTACCGCGAAAGCTCGAACAACCGTTCTTGCATTATGACTTCCATCACTCCGTCGCCAGTCACATCCAGCGCAGCAATAAATTTATAAAAAACTCCGACATTTTTGTATCCATTATCAAGTGTACATGAACTCCAAAGAATATTGAGATTCTCACTATCGGACCCCTGATTAACAGTAGATGCGATCACGTGGCAGGTGGCCGACCAATGAGGCTTTTCGTTGACATCGGTTGCTGAATACTCTTGGACCACAGTGATCCAGTAGGCAGTTTGCCCCGGTGCAAAAGGAAATGAGATCGCTTGCGTTACGACAAATCCTTGCGCCAATTCCGAATCGAATCCGCGCCCTGACGGTTTGGAACTCGCCTGATCCTCCATTTTAGGAATTTCTGTTTTGCAAAACTGCAAAACCTGCTGGTCCAAGGGAGTCGTCGTTTTGCGCTCTGGAGTTGAAGTGACCGATTCTCTATTCCACAATACAATAGGATATTCTTGACTCAACCTACCACCTATTTGCCCACGGATGGCTCGTATTCTCTCGCGGTTGGGGCCTTCAATGTCCGCTGTTTCCTGCCCCATAAGTTTGATATTGGCATCATACACGGCATGGAATGGCTGCGAGGTTAGTAATTCCCAGTATGCTTCTGATTCCTCTGGTTTTGGAGCTGCATATTTTCCAGTCATCGTCCCGTCATAGCGGCCCGCCGAATCCCATTTCCCATCACGAAAAGTCGCAATTGGCCTGAACAGTGCTTGCGAGTTTTCATTTAGTGACATGGGTTTTTCTATTACACCAACGGTCGTATTCGCATATAGATTAGTTGTCGAAAAAAGCGTTGAGATGGAGAAAATGAGAGGTGCCACCTTTCTTCTAGACAATCCAAGATGTAGGCTCAACATATAGAATTTTTTCCGTTCGTTTTAGAAGAAACAGCAACCGATAAATGTCAAATCTAATAACATCAATGCTTCAGAGCTATGCGGAATCACACAGTAGTTTAATTCGCAGGATACGCTGGACAATCTGGATCGCAATTTGCCGTTTGGATTTGATTAGTTACGGTACCGTCTGGATTAGTGGGCTTGCCTCTATCTGGACCGAAATCCACATGATAATGATCATCTTCGTCAAGTCCGAACGTGAATCCACAATCGCTCGCGGCACACCAGAACGTATCCCCGGTTGCACCCACAGGAGGATGGACATCAGCAGCGTTGCCTGTATTATGTTCGCTATTTTCGCCGTGCTGACTACCTGTTTCAGGACTCGTTCCTCCTGAAACAGTCAAACACATGCCAATGTGGGAACTAATACATCGCAGAGAAGCAATTACATTTTGGTTAGGTTGAGTATCATTGCCAAGTTGCCAGTCGAGACAACCATAGTTCTCAAAAAGCCCTAAAACATCCGTGTGATTGATCGGAGACCCATTGACATACACATACGAATTGGGGCCTGTCAATGGAAAGAGTTGATCACGACTGGCCCAACGCCCGAGAGTTGGAATGTAGTTGCGAAATGCGGTGTAGTACATTGCACTGGTCCCGTCCCATGAATATCTTGCAAGGCCAAAATCGGGAGTTGTTCCAGACTGTGAAAACATGCTTCCATATGGATCATATTCGTATTCGCCGATAGAATTTTTGCTCGCATCGCGGGTACTGCGTGGAGATGATAACGTATCGTGAAATGAATATGCTGCTACACCGGAGGTTGGGTTTGATCCCGATATATTCGCTAGTAGGTGTGAACTGAGAGTGTTTCGTCTTAATATATACGGGCTAGTCAATCCTCCCGTCGCATTTTCTTCGGAAATAATATTCCATGCGCTATCCCAATTGTATATTGTCGTGTTCCCCCCCACGGTTCTTGCGCGTCTCTTCTCATCGCTGCCGAATTGGTAGGTAGCGTTATCCTCGCCAGGCCAATTGCTCGTTACCGAATGCAGCATTTGGCCATATCGATAGCCGTAGGCAGCGGAGTGGGAGCCGCGGGATTTCGAGGTCATGCGGCCCCAGTCATCGTATCCGAAGCTGGTTGTCCCGTTGAAGTCTGTCATCGAGGTAAGTTCGTTCGCGTTATTGACGGCGAATGTAGTGGTGTTGCTCAAACCATCGGCCAGCACTCGAATATCGTCAAAGTCGTAGAGGAACCCGGTTTGGACGTTTATCTTGAATTCACTAGTTGACGTATAGTTTGCGCCTGTTGTGGAAACGACGTTGGTTGGCATCGCGCCGTCGGCCCAGCGGTAGACATCGACATTGTTCCCATCGCTGACGATGCGCAGGTTGTACCAGGTATCTTGCGTGGAAGTAGTACTGGCTGATGCCAGTTGCGTTGGAGTGCCGCCCACGATTTTGTAAATATCAATCGAGCCAGGGAAAATCCGCACCCAGATATGGTTATTCCAGTCTGTAAAGCGCGGATAAATATACGCCCTTGTCTGGCTATTGGAAGTGTTGTTGATTCGGTAACGTAGTGAAACTTCGTTGTCCGCGTCGGTATTGGATTTGGAAAGGAATGGCGCGCCCGTGCCGGTGCTTTCGAGCATGTTGTTCGACGCCGACCACGTGCCGCTGACCGTCCAACCCGTGGTATTGCCGTCATTAAAATCATCGAAGAACGGCTCGACCTTGGTGAGCACGTTATCGCCGTCGTCATACGTATAGTCATGGATATTCAGGGACAGACTACGAATTAATCCTTTTTGCAAGGTCGTTTTCCGATGCGGGTTTTGGTCTCCTACCACGCCTCTTGGGACGTAGAACCCGCCCAAGAAGGTTTTCGAGTTGGACGAGAAACTGCTTTCCACCGCAGGGGCGGCCAGTGCGTGTGGTGGTGCGAATGCGTGCCGCATCGTCTTCGTTCTCCGTCCGTAGCCACTCGGCCCAGTTGTTCACGATGCCGGGCGGGGGAAACTCCTTTGACAGTACACCATCCGCAGCGTTTCCGC
>JAWXCN010000089.1:0-20097 GCA_034408725.1 Candidatus Hydrogenedentota bacterium | reverse complement strand
GCCGCTTTCACTTCGGGGTACTCGAAATCGTCCAGTAACCTTGAAGGCTTCAGGGACAGACGAATCGAAGCCAGCGCAATCTCGCTTAATTGCGAAGCGACTTTCCCCAGGAAATGGAAAGCGGCAGCTACCCGCTGCCGCACTCCAAGGCGCTCCGCGCGGATTTTGGACTTCTTTTGGCTGCGCGTAGCGCCACCTTTCTTCGGATCACTCCGGGTATTTGATACTTAAGCGCGATTGCCCGGCCGAATCATGCGCCCTCCCTGTCCTTAAACCGCTACGGCTTCTGGATATTTTGTTGAAGATCGGCACTGAGCTTGGACCATAGGCCGGAATGCGACTCGATCAGGCGGGCAATGTCCGCTAGGTCCTTGATGCGTTTACTTTGCCGCTGGGACGGGTCCGACCACGCCTGCAATTTTCCCGTCAATGTGTCATCCAGTGACGCCACACGCAGTAAAATTCCGTGTACATCGGCCGGAACAGCGCGGGATGGAAACTCGCGGTAAAATTCGCCCGTGCTGAATTGAAAACTCACCGAAGACCTGCCTTGAAAATTGATCGACCAGTCGAATCGTTCGCACACGAATCCTGCATCTTCGAGCAGCATCACGGCGCGCTCAACGGAGTCAGGGGCAACTACGAAGTCCAAGTCCCGGGTTACCATGGGTCCCTTTGCCCAATGGTTCACAGCCGTTCCATTGATTGTGCACCAGCTCAGGTCGGCCCGTTCAAGGCAGTCAACGAACCGCATGACATCATCCGTGCCGCCCGAAGTCTGCCAATCGAAAAATTGTTTCGCAGTCAAACCGTTAGAATAGCAGAGTGAAAAGTCCGCGTCATGTTACCGGGTCGTAAGTTCCCCGGTATTACCGTCCCACGTTCCCCCAGGCCCAAACGTGTAGCGATACGTTTCGCGGCTAACAACATCGGTGCGGATGGAAGCCGTTTCCGCTTCGGCCTCGGTGCGGTTGGATTTCCGTTCACTCTGCATCATGCGATAGGTGAACTGAACGTACCCTATAAAACCGCGATCACCCTGGCTCCCGCGCGACACCGGCACAGCCTCCAATGCCGTGTAGGATTCATACAGTTTGACCTGCTTGTAATACTTGCCCTGAAGATTGCTTTCCTGCTGAAACTCGATTGTCCCATGCCGTCCTTCGACGTTCATGCGCCGCAGTTCCGTCTTTCCGACCGCCTCGAGCCGCGTCATGATCTTGTCCGACATGCTCTCGTAACCCTCTGGCTTTTCGCCAATGCCGAAATCGTATTTCACTTTTTCGACGACGTTTCCGCCGTCACTTTGGCACGAGGATGCAAGCAAGATAAGGACGGACGCAAGACCGGCAAGACGCTTGAACATAGGTTGCTCTTTCGCTCGATTGTGGTTTGGGCAATGCGCGCCGCACATGACACGCGCTGAACAGAACGCATCATAGCAAATGTGGAAGATGATTGTGGATCCGCGGTTTACTGAATGAAATCGAGAAGGCTGGGTTGGATAACGCGGCTGGCCGCATTGAGCGCGGCCTGGTAGGCGTTGCTCTGCGCATTCAGATTCAGCACCACGTCCGCAAAGTCCGCGTCAATCGAGTCGCTCAAGACCTGTTGCAACTGAAGCTGAAAGTCTTCCAACTCGCCGGCCGCGGCTTCGAGACGGTTCTGCACCGCGCCCACGCGGGAAATCCCCTGCCCAATCTGGTTGCGCAGGGTCTCCAACTGGCCAATGCGCGCATTCTGAAGGCTTGCCTGATCGCCCGCAAGCATGTCGTTGCGGATATCAATCATCGTTTGAAAAATGTCCTCGGCGCTTTGAAACACCGCCGAACCGGGCTCGTTCGTCACCACCTGGACGCCATCGCCGATATTGGCGTTAATGTCGTCCGTGTTGCCCACGTAGGAAACCGCGGTGATGTCGCCGTTGGCATCTCGCGTGACTTCGAATGGCGGTTGCGTCGTGCGCGTCCCGCCAAAGATGTACGCATTGCCCGTCTGGTGGTTCGCGGTGCTTACGACGCCTTCCAATATCTGGTTAATCTCTTCCGCGAGGATATCCAATGAAGACTGCCCGTTCGTGCCGTTCGCGCCGCGCAACGTGAGTTCCCGCGTCCGCAACAAATTCTCCGTCACCGTTTGAAGCGACGTCACGGTCTCTTCGAGGCGCGGCCCGGCAGATGCAATGTTCTGCACGTATTGCTCGTTTTTCGCTATCGTTGCCCGCGAATTGATCGCGCGCCGCGCATCGATCGGGTCGTCCGACGGCGAGTTCACGCGCAGCCCCGACGCGAGCTGGGTTTGCAAATCCACAATTCGCCCACTCTGGTTGCGCAGGTTCGACAGCGCGCGCCAGACGAGAATTTGTGATGTGACACGTCCGATGCCCATGGCCTATCCCTTCTGGTCAATCCGCGCGGGCGTTTCGGCGATCGCCGAAAATATCCCGCGCTCGCTATACGCCGGGTCCGGGTTCGGGCCAAGCGCGACACAGGCCAAAAGACGTTGGTTAAGATCGAGCGAGCGCCGCAGCATGTGCGCGTTCATGCGAACGACCCGCCGGGACTCGTTGAGCACGCGCTTTAGCCGTGTCTGTGCATGCAGCAATCGTTCACTCCAAGGCTTGGAAGTGAGCGCAATGAGCCCGCTCAATGTCCGCTGCTCCGGCGGTAACACCAGTTCACGCGCGACAGCCGAAATGCTGACCGTTCGCGCCGCCGCTGCATGCGCCGTTTCGCGTACGAGAATGTCCAGTGCAGCCGTGCGCGCTTCGATGGCAGCGAGGTTCCGTGTGTTCAGCGCATCCAATTGTGCGCGGCATACCGCCAATAGCGTTTCCTGGCGTTCAACTTCGTTGTCGAGGTCTTCACAGAGTCTGGTGAATAAATCGTTCAAGCGTACATCCTTTGCGCCCACCCCTATATCGGCACGCGCCAGGTAGAACTTGAGGGTCTGGAACGGTCAACCCTACCCCAGCACGTCCACACTTGCCACCGCCTGTTGTGCTTCCATCTGCTGGGCAATTCCAAGCTGGCCGCTATCCGCCATCACAGCGCTGAGCGTGTCATTCAACATCTCGCGTTGATAGTCAGATTCCGCGCCGTTCGCAAACAATCCGTCCTTCGGGATGGATTTCGTCATCTCGTCCAACAGATGTTTCAGGAACGTATGTTCGAGTTCCCGGTATGCCAGTTTTTCCCGCGCAGGCGCTGCGCCAAGGTCCATGCCCCGCGCAAAACTCGAATCCAGCGGATTAATGTAGAGCATGCGTTGACCCCGGGTTGTGGATCGGGGACAGCCACCGCCAGCCAAAAGCCGCTGCCGGTGACAGTCCCCTCGCGCATAACTTTCTTAAGTCCCCCTTTGAAGGGGGATTTAGGGGGATGTGATTTTCACTCCGTACAGTCAAATTTGATCTAACGCACACCTACATAATCTCCAGGTCCGCGTCGAGCGCCCCGGCCTGCCGTAATGCCTGGAAAATCGCAATCATATCGCGCGGCGTAACTTTCAAATTGTTCAGCGCCATCGCGACATCCGCCGCGGATGTCCCTTCGACCGGCATTAAATACGCCGTCTCTTCCGTAGCAACAAGATCCGTCGTCGCGGTCACCACGGTCTGTCCTTCGGAGAATGGCGCAGGTTGGCTTGCGTCCGGTGTGCGCGCGATCTCGATGCTCAAGTTACCGTGGGCCACCTGGCAGGGTTTAATCATCACATCGCCGCCCACCACGAGCGTGCCTGTGCGTTCATTGATGACAACGCGAGCGGGCAGATCGGCCCGCACTTCCAAACTTTCCACTTCCGCCACGAACGCGATCAGTTCCAACTGGCGTTCCGCCGGAATGCGCACCGTAATCGTGCTCGCGCTCAATGCCATCGCCGTGTCAATGCCGTATCGATCATTCAAAACTTCGCGAATGTTATCCGCGGTCGAAAAATCGGCCCGTTTCAGCAAGAGCGCGATACGCTCGCCATCGGTTATTGTCGAAGGCACTTCGCGCTCGATGTAAGCGCCCATGGGAACGCGGCCCGAGGTGACGTGGTTTTTACGCACTGCCGCCCCACCCCCAAGACCCGCGCTTTCCGCATTGAAACCGCCGACAGACACCGGGCCTTGCGCGACGGCATACACGATTCCATCCGCGGGTCCAGGGCCGTACATGAACGTTTCCGTCAGGGTGCCACCTTCGAGGCTCTGGCTGTTTCCAATCGAACTCACGCGCACATCAATGCGGGTGCCTTCTTTGGCGAAGGCCGGCAACGTCGCGTCCACCAATACCACCGCCGTGTTCTGCGACACGAGGTCTTTCAGTTTTTCGACTTCAACATTCAAACGATCAAGCACTTGGAGTTGACGTCGCGCCGCGTCCAGGTTCTTGTCGCCCGTGCCCGCAAGCCCGACCACAAGACCCACCCCTTTTAACGGGTTCCCGCGCGCGCCCTGCACTTCGCACAAGTCTTTGATGCGCGCGGCTGTCGCCGGCATTACGCATATGAAAGCGAACGCGGCCAACGCCGCACCCGCCCGAAGATTCAAAACAAACATCGGATACATGCCCCTTATCCGCATCAATACGGCGACACCCAATCCAGCAACCGCGTCACAAGTCCCCGGCGCTGATTGTTCCAGAGCGGGCCGCGCCCTTTGAGTTCGATGATTGCATCCGCGAGTTGCGCGGAATCAATCGTATTTGTCGGCGACACATCGCGCGCGCGGGCAACGCCCTTCACATAGATGCGTGAATCTTCCCGGTTCACGGAAACATTCTTCTCGCCTTCCAGATGAATCAAACCGTTTTGTGTCACCTGCACCACCCTGCACGTAATTGTGGTGACCAATGAATTCTTACGCTGTGTCGCGCCGGTCGTCCGATGCTCGTTCTTGGCGCCTAAGCTCCAGTTCGGCAATTTTCCCGCCGTAATCAGGCCGAGACCGTCGGGATGATCGGGATCGCTGCCGTCCGATTCCGGCGTCACCAGGAAAGCGTTCTCAGACTCGTCCGCCTCGGATTCCACACCCGCTTCTTTCTTCGTATTGGTATTGGCATTTGTCGAAGCCTCGATCTTTTCGCGGACCAGCACCGTGATGATGTCGCCGGGCAAATATTTTTTCTTCTTCAGGGAAACAAACGTGCCTTGCTCGGCCACTTCCTGCGAAAACAATGAGTCTGCGAAGGTTGCCTGGCCGATCACGAGCGCCACGAATAGCGATAGCATGCGCATGAAACTACTCCGTACAGTCATGAAACCTATCCCACCACCACTACGCCGTCCTCGCGGACAACGCCTTGGAACTCCGCTTTGGTTTCGGGGTTCGTCAGGCGGACCACGTCCCCCGCCGCGCCGTTGTCCAGTGCGCGCGCGCGCGATCGCACCACTAGTTTTCCCGCGCGGGTCTCAACGGATACCGTCTGGTTCCGTTTAATAAGCTGTTTCGGCACAAGGGATCGGTGCGACACCGCTTCTCCCATGAGCATCGTGTCGCGCGCAACCATGCCGGCGACTTCGTCCAGTCCTTGAATGGGCTCGCCCTTCTGCGTAGACATTGCGCGTTTCTCGAAGCGGAGATCGGTCCCTGCTATAGTTTTGCCGCGTGGAATATCACGCGCGCATACCAACACTTCGGCATACGCCTCGACGTTCGCTTTTGCGAAAACCGTGCGCTTGACCTGCCCATCCACTTCGATCTCGCCACGAAACGACCCCTGTCCGATCCACCGGTACGTCGGGCTTGGCATCCACCGCACCGCCACGTTCCCGTCAGGCACCACGACCGCGTCCGGTTCGTCCACGATATCGATAGTCGTTTCTGCGTTTTGCCAGGGCAATTGGGTCTGAATGAATGTCCGCAGATCGTCCGTCAACACTTCCTTCGACACATCAAGCGACATCGTTTTTGTAAGAACGCTCGGAGGGCCAGTTATCTCTACCGCGTCCATACCGGAACCGTTCAATCGCATTTTCAGCAGGGCCGAATCAATCCGTTTCGATGCTCCCGGCGCAGCCGCGCTGCTCACTTCGATACTTGCGAGTTGGTCGGCGTTGATCCCGCTAATGTCCGCGATATCGCCCAAATACACCATCGGTCCTTTGACATAGGCCTCGGTCTTGAGCATGACGGTGTTGGAATCCGCGGAGGCCGCCACCGCGATAAAAGCCGCGGTGAGCGCCGTGAACGCGAGCCATCGGGCCGCATGCCGGGCCGCCATGCTCATGCTATTCCCCCGCCCGCGCTATTACCGCCGGACATTGTTTGCAACCTGCAGCATTTCGTCGGAAGTCTGAATGACCTTCGAACTCGCTTCATACGCGCGCTGCGCAATGATCAGGTTCAGGATTTCCTCGACGACCTGCACGTTCGAATTTTCCAGAAAGCCAGAACTCAAAAAACCGATGCCTTCTTCGCCCGGACTTCCCGGCGTCGGCGTTCCGGATGCCCCCGTTTCCAGCAGTATGTTGTGACCGATTCGCGCATCCAGGCCCGCATTGTTTACAAATCGCACCAACTGAAATTGCCCCGCATTTGTTGGCGTGCTCGATCCGGGCGTGGTGGCAAAAACAGTGCCGTCGTTGCCGACCGTCACCTCGACTGCGTCTTGCGGGATCGATATGCCGTCCGTCAGCGGAAAACCGTCTATCGTGACCAAAGCCCCTTCCGAGTTCTTTCTAAAGCTTCCGTCGCGCGTGTATCCAATCGATCCGTCCGGAAGTTGAATCTGAAAAAATCCCTGCCCCTCAATCGCGAGGTCCAACGGGTTGCCTGTCTGAATGAGATTGCCTTGCGTGAATAATTTCGCGACCGACGCCGGCTTCACGCCATGCCCGATCTGAATTCCTTCCGGCACGATATCGCCGTTCGCCGATTCCGTTCCAGCGGGCTTGACCGTTTCATACAGCAGGTCCTGGAAATTGACCTTGCTCTTTTTGAATCCCGTCGTATTGACGTTGGCAAGGTTGTGCGCGATGGTGTCGATGTTGGTCTGCTGGCCAATCATCCCCGTCGCGGCGGTGAATAGTGCGCGAATCATGTCGGGCTCACATCCTCATTACGTCGGCATGCCGACTTCGTTGATCAACCGGCCCATCGTTTCGTCCACGGACGTAATTACTTTCTGGTTGGCGTTGTACATGCGCAGGCCGAGCATCATTTGCGCCATTTCATACGGCACTTGCACATTCGAGCTTTCGAGCGCGCCCGGCACCACCGACGTCAGTTCAGAGGGTCGCGCCCCGCCGGCCTTCTCAACCGGCGCAAAGAGGCTCTCTCCGTATCGTTCCAGCAGCGCCGGATCATCAAACTCAACGACGCGCAATTTCCCCACGGCGGCATTGTTCACCATCACCGTGCCATCTCCGCCAAACTCGACGCTTCCACCTTCAACAACCACAGGTCCGCCTTCTCCGGCAATCGGGTAACCTTCGACAGTGGTGAGCTGTCCATTCGCATTGATGGTCAAAGCGCCGTTTCGCGTAAAACGTTCGCCCGCCGGCGTGTCAACCACAAAATAGCCGGGGCCCTGCAATGCGAGGTGCATCGGATCGCCCGTCGAGTTAATGCCACCACTCGCGTAGTCGGTATAAACATTGGTGGTTTTGAGGCCGCCGCCGGGGCCGCGCTCGAAATTGAGGCGCTCGGCCGTGCCCATTGCGCCGAGGAAAATTTGCTTGAAGCCCTCATTCACGGCGTTCTGCCGCTTGAAACCCGCGGTTGCGCTGTTCGCGATGTTGTTGGCAATGACCGCCTGGCGATCCTCGATCGCGATCATGCCCGACGCTGCGGCGTACAGTCCGTGAATCATGTTCTCCGGCTTCCCATTGTTGGAGGTCTGGCCCCCACACTATTGCGTCGCCCGAAGGCGTTTTTAATTGGAGGCCCGGCAGCGTTTCAGGGATGATCGGCGGCGCTTAAGGGAGAGCGCAACCGATGCCGGGCCAACCACTCACGTTGGGCCTGCTATGGGACAGACCCGGAAATGGGAGAGCAATAGCTGTGCCAATGGAAGAGAAATTCCGGTTTAATGCTCGAAATACCGAGTACGAGTACGATTACGAGTACGAGCTCGAGCACGAGAAAGGCGCGGACGATGGAAAATCCTGCAAAACTTTCCGGCGAGTGGAAGAATGTGCATCCATACGCTCGGCATGGATGCCGGGCTCTACAGTCGCTCGACGCCGAATCCGCCGCCTACTTCTATGACCGCGCCAGTCGCGTAGTCAAAGTATCCTTCGGCGAGCGCGACAACCGCTTTGCCCACGTCTTCCGGAGTGCCCCATCGCGGGGTTAGCAACAGTCCTTTGGCGATCAGATCGTCGTATTTCTGTTTCACCGCTGAGGTCATGTCCGTTGCGACGATGCCGGGCCGGATGTCGTACACGTTGATGCCGAATTCTGCGAGGCGGACCGCATAGGTCTGCGCCGCCATACTGAGCCCCGCCTTGCTGATGCAGTATTCCGCGCGATTGGGACTCGCCGCGTTCGATGAGATGCTGGTAATGAAAATAATCTTCGGCGCGCAATCCGCGCCCGCTTTCACCTGCGCGATCATCTGCGCCGAAACCCGTTGCGTGAGAAAGAATGGCCCACGCAAGTTGATATCGATCAGCCGGTCAAAGCTCTCCTCCGTCGTATCGAGAATATCCAGCCGGACCTTCGGCGCAACGCCCGCATTGTTCACCAACACATCGATCCGGCCCGCTGCCTCGACTACCGCGTCAACAATGCGCGCATGTTCGTCCAACCTGGAAATGTCCGCGACGACCGGTATAAATCGTTGGCCAAGTGCTTCAACGTCCGCCTGCACGTCCAGCAATCCTGACGACATACTCGTCGCCACGCCCGCAATGTCATAACCATGCGATGCCAGCGCTGTCGCTATCCCCCTTCCAATGCCACGGCTCGCGCCCGTGACCAATGCTACCGCTTTCCCCACTTTGCTCCCCTGGTCAGATTCTGCTAATCCACAAGCCTGCGCGACCGCGATGTTTGGAAAGACCCGCCATGACTGCCGAGATCAAATAATATTGCGATGATCAACAGAATTAAACTCCAACCCGTGAACCCGCCGTTTGCGTTCATTCCGATCGCGTACGCGCACGTTGTATACGGCATGAAAATAAATCCCAGCAGCGGCCACAACCGCGTATCAAACGCAGTCGCGGTATACGAAAGCAACCACATCACAACCAGCGTAAGTCTCGGCACCATCAATGCGAAAATAATGATCAAACAGGGCATGGCGCGGACCTCCTTTCGCCAACGTCACTGTAGCACATCTACGGGTATCGGGTTTCGGGTATCGGGTTTCGCAGACCGGTCTAGCGGATGTATGCGCTAAGGTCGTAATAGTAATCGTCTTCGTAATCGATCGGTTTCCCGTCTGCACTTGCTCGTAGATTATCCGCCATGGCCCTGCATCTCGATCTCGTACTCGTCATCATATCCCCCTTCATTTCTTCCCAACTTCCTCGCTTCCTTCTTTCTCCAACTTCCGATAACGATTACGAGGACGATTAAGATTACGACCAAGAAGCAAATCTAATCTGCGGAACCCGATACCCGAAACCAGATACCCGCTCTCCGATACCCGCTTGACACTCCTCAACATTGAATGCCACGCTTCTCGCGGAGCACTGACAGCACATATCATGGATAGTTTTGAGACACGGCGAAGCGGCCCGCTTATTCGCGCGGAATCGCTTCGAAAAGAGTTCCAGGGACCGGGAGGCACGCCCATCGTCGCCGTCGCGGCTGCGTCCTTTCACGTCGAAGCGGGCGAAATCTTCGGATTGCTCGGACCAAACGGCGCCGGTAAAACAACGCTGCTGCGCATGCTCGCAACCATTATCACGCCAACATCGGGTCGCTGCTGGATTGCCGGCAGCGCCGCGGACGAAGCGCCCCACGCAGCGCGAAAACACGTCGGGTTCATGTCCGGCAACACGCGCCTCTACGGCCGCCTCACGCCCCGTGAAATGCTCCGGTACTTCGGCCGCCTATATGAAATGAAGGACGACGCCATCGCCCTGCGCACAGGCGAAATGGCCGAGTCTCTGGACATGACCGATTTTCTCGACCGTCGATGCGACACACTTTCAACCGGACAAACGCAAAAGGTATCCATCGCGCGCGTGCTGTTGCACGATCCTGACGTCCTCATCCTCGACGAACCTACGCTCGGCCTCGACATCATGTCGCGAAGCACAATACTGTCCTTTATCCGCGCGGCGAAGACCCGTCATCACAGCATCATTTTCTCTACGCACGACATGGGTGACGCGGAGCTACTCTGTGACCGCCTCGGCATCATTCACGACGGTGAAATGCTCGCCGTGGCCACTACAAGGGAATTACTGGCCCAGTCTGATGCATCAAACCTGCACGACGCCTTTCTGCAACTCGTACACGGACACGTCACCGCGTGATTCGTCCGCGCACCATCCTCACCATCTTTCGCAAGGAATCGCTGGACATGCTCCGTGACCGGCGCACGTTGACTGCCATGATCGGCGTTCCGATGGTCCTGTACCCCGCGCTGTTTGTATTCGGATCGCAAGCGGCCATGATGCAGCAGAACAAAATAGAGTCAACCCCGTCGCGCATCGCCGTCGTCGGCAAGGACGCCGTGTTCGTTTCCGGCTGGTTCTCGGAGGATCCGCAGTTGTCAGTCGCCGGCGCGCGCGGCCCGGTTTCCGCCGAAATACAGGCGGTTGTCGTTCTGCCGGATAATTTTCGCAATGACGTTGAAAGCGGTAGGACCGCCCACGCCGTCGTCGAATACGACGCGGCAGAACCCGCATCATATGAAGCGTCGCGGCGCGTGGTCGATGCAATGGACAAACAATTTGAACAGTTGCTAAAAGCGCGGCTTGATGGCGCCGGATTACCTGAAACTTTCGCAGACCCCATCGAAGTGGAAACCAAAAATGTCGCGCCGCCTGCCAAAGCTACCGGCGCCATGCTCGGCATGATGTTGCCGTTGATTATGATCGTGATGGTCGGGGTCGGCGCGTTCTATCCCGCAATCGATCTCACCGCGGGGGAAAAGGAGCGCGGGACATTTGAAACCCTCCTCTCGACTCCCACGCTCAGCACTGAAATTCTCGCGGGAAAATTTCTGACCGTCTTCTGCATCGCCATGATCACCGGCCTTACGAATCTCGGCAGCATGGTGGCAACCTTTGCGTTTCAGCTCTCGCAGATGGGCGGCAAGCTGGCGGAATACGAAATAAGTTTTCCCCTTCGCAATGTCGCGCTCATTTTTGCCGCGCTGGTGCCGCTCGCCTTTCTTATTTCCGCCGTCATGATGTCCATCGCGGTCTTGGCGCGCAGTTTCCGCGAAGCGCAAACGCTGTTGACCCCCGTGCTTATTCTCATGATTTTTCCCGCCGCGCTCGCGGCAATACCGGGCACAAGCCTGACCACCGCCACGCAGTTTCTGCCCATTGCTAATTTCTCCCTGCTCTTCAAGGATCTCATGACCGAACATATTTCCACCGCTTCCATTGCCGCTGTACTCATCAGCACGACCTTATACGCACTGCTTGCTTTGGCGTTCGCGGCACGCGTGTTCCAGCGCGAAGAAGTGGTCCTTTCAGTCGAGAACGGGTTGCCGGTGACCCTGCGTCGATCCATGTACCGGCCGCGCGCACTTCCTACGCCGGGAACGTCGGTCTTCATTCTTGTTCTGTGCCTCCTGCTGTTTTTCTACGTCGGCACATGGCTCCAAACCACCTACGGACTCGCCGGCGTTGCGTTGTCACAATGGTTTCTGTTCCTCGCACCCGCCGTGTTCATTCTCTGGTACGTGCGCGTCGACCTGCGATCCGCGTTCAGCCTGCGCCCGCCAACGCCGCTGCTCGTCATCGCCGCGGTACTTCTCGGAATTGGCTGGGCTATCATCAATCTGCATCTGAGTGTCTTGCAGCAACGCGTGTTTCCATTTCCCGAATCGCTCGCGGAAGAAATCACGAAAATGCTGCGGCTCGACGAGGCATCGATTTTCCTGCTCATCGGCGTGCTCGCGTTCTCCCCCGCGATTTGCGAGGAGCTTCTGTTCCGTGGGGCCGTCATGTCCGGGTTGCGAAAACTTTTGCCTGCCTGGGCCTTGTTCCTCTGCGTTGGATTGGCCTTTGGCGCGGCGCACATGAGTGTGCACAAGCTGGGTCTCACAACACTCAGCGGCGTCCTGCTCACCTATATTGCATGGCGCACAGGCTCAATCTTCCCCGGAATGATCGCCCACGTCCTCGTAAACGCGACTTCGGTGTTGATCGACAGGAAATACATGCCCGCGAGTATTTTGAAGATCACTGATCCCGCCCTCGGCGCGGACCAGGGCTTCCCAATCTGGATATTGGCCATAGCCTTCGCATTTTTTGTCTGCGCCATACTCATCATTGAGCGGACCGCGCGAAGTCGCCCATAACGTCCACCCCACTCTAAATAAAACGCGCGGGGCAGACCGTTCTCCGGTCCGCCCCGCGCGCACATTGTAAAATTTCTGATTACGCCTCGATCGCCGGCACCACAAACGGTTCGCGATATTTCCGTGTCAACATCCCGTTTGCTTCGTCATCACCGATGATTTGCTCCGTGGCGGGATCGAAATCAAAGGACCGGCCAAGCCGCGACGACAACAGTCCCAGGTGACACAGCGCCGACGAGTAATGACCATCTTCTATTGGCGCGTTCAAAATCGAAGCGTCACGTGTTGTAACTGCTTCGAGGAAATTTGCCCAGTGATCGCCGCCCTTGTCGCCACTCGGCCCCGGCTCTTTCTTTTCGCCCAGGAAGGTTTCGTACTTGGAATAGCTCGGAATGACCATGTAGCCTTCCTTGCCATAGATCAGGACGCCTATGTTGGCGCCGCCTTCGTCGTTAGAAATCCACGGGCGCACTTCAAACACGAGCTGTTTGCCCATCTCGCCCGCATCGGGGTAATGAAAAGAGGTCGTAATGAAATTTGGCGTTTCTTTGTCATCGTCCCACAGGTATTTTCCGCCCATGCCCGTGACCTTGCTCGGCATCTTGACGTTCAGCGCCCAGCGCGCGATGTCCATCTGGTGTACGCCTTGATTGCCCAGATCGCTGTTGCCAAAATCATAGGTCCAGTGCCAGTTGTACGGCACGACGTTCGGGCTATACTCGCGCTCTTGCGCAGGGCCTTGCCACATGCTCCAGTCCAGGTTCTCCGGCGCCGCGCCGCGCGGCTTCTTGTCGATCGAAGCGCGGCGCTTGTAGCAAAGTCCCCGCGCCATGTACACCTCGCCGATGATGCCTTCCTGAAGCTTTTGCATCGCCTCACGAATCGATTCGCTGCTGCGAATCTGTGTGCCGTGCTGAATGATCTTGTTGTACTTCTTCGCGGCATTCACCAACTGACGACCTTCCCACACATTGTGGGAACAGGGCTTCTCAACGTATACGTCTTTGCCCGCTTCCATTGCCCAGATCGCCGAAAGCGTGTGCCAATGGTTCGGCGTCGCGATAGACACGCCGTCGATGGATTTGTCGTCGAAAAGCTCGCGCATGTCCTTAAAACCCTTGACCTTCGCATTGGTCTTCTTCGACACATCCGCGACGCCTTGGTCGAGAATCTTCTGATCAACGTCGCACAACGCGACCAGTTCGGAGTTCGGGTGCGAGCACCAGTTATCAATGTGCTCGCCACCCCTTCCACCAAACCCGATCACCGCCATGCTGACGCGCTCGTTCGCGCCCCATACCGATGAAGACGCCATCGTGCCCGCGATCATCGCCGCGCCCGACCGCCCCATGAATTGCCTGCGTGAAACTGGCATAGGAAATCCTCCCTGAATCGATGTATGTGTAGCAACCAATATGCCCGCAACAAAGAAACATTGTGGATCAACGGGAAGCAAACCGCAAGCGCCTCACCTGTTTGTCTTATTTGGCGCGCCTCGCAGAATATCTTCCCGGCGATCTTCCAGTATCAATGCGATTGCCGCGGTCAGACTTTCCTGGCATTCCTCGATGGCCTTTCCTTGACCGTTTGCACCCGGAATTTCGGGGCAATACGCTACGTACCATTCGCCATCTTGTTCCATCACCATAGAAAATTCATTGGACAACGCATGTCTCCTGAAAAAATTATCGCGGCTACGCATGGCCTCAACGGCAACCGGGCGACAGCGCAAAGCGATATCAGTTGATTTTCTCCGGCATCGCGCTATAATATAAAGCTGAACGTATGGGAGAGTAATCTCGGTGCGCTCTTTGGTATTTCATATTGAAATGAAGCCGGATGTATTTCCAGACGGTAGGCCTGTATTCCAGGCGTCATGCCCCGCCCTCAAAGGGTGCCATAGTTGGGGCAGGACTTCCGAGGAGGCGTTGTCAAAAATACGGGAAGCCGTATAGATGATTTGACGGCCATGGGAGAGCCGATTCCTGTTGATGAGACTCTCGGCGCTTTAGAGATTCCATCTCCCGCCGTATTAATCAACGTATGACTTTTCGCGCCGGGTTGACAGCGCGCGAGAACTTCTTCACGCTCTCCGCCAGGAAGGATTCGAGTTAATTCGTAGCCAGCAAAAAATTACTGCGCTTTTCACAACGCAATCTCATTCGCGATCATCTGCTCCAGCGTTTGCCGCTCGCGCACGAGCCTGAAATCATCCTTTGACGTGAGCAACACTTCAGGCGCTTCCGGAAATGAATTGTAATTCTTCGCCGACATCCCCGCGCAATACGCCCCCGTCCCGCCGATCACCAGCAAGTCGCCGATCTTAGCTTCCTTCAGTGTGCGCGGTTGCAACCCCTCGGGGTTGCCCGGTTCCGGCGTCAACACGTCTCCGCTTTCGCAGCAATGTCCAACGACGATGTAATCTTTCACCCCGCGCTTCTCGTCCGTCGCGGGCACGACGACGATCGGATGTTGCGCGCCGTACATGCTCGGACGAATCACCTCGGTCATGCCCGTATCCGTCTTGATGAAACTGTACCCATTCGCGCCCGTATCCACGATATCAATCACCGTACACACAATCGCTCCGGCACTCGCGACAAGATAAGTGCCTGGTTCAATTTCCATGTGCAGTTTGCGCCCGTGCTTGAGATAAAACGCTTCCCAGTCCTTCGCAACGCGGTTTCCAATATTCCGCAGGTCCGCTGTAGGTTCGAGCGCCATCCGCCCCACTTTGAAACCACCGCCAAGGCTTAACGTGCGCACTTCCGGCAGTCGCGCGGCAATCCCGAGCGACAACTGCGCGCAGGTATGCCACACTTCGGGATCGGCGCCCGATCCAATGTGCGTGTGCATTCGCGTGATGGTGACGTTGCACCGCTCCGCAATCGCGATCACCTGCGGCAGGTACTCGTGCCAGATTCCAAAACTTGCGGACGGCCCCCCAACGTTCGTGCGATTGCTATGGCCGGAACCGAGCCCTGAGTTGATCCGCACGCATACTTCGGAATTAGGAAACAGGTTGCCGTACGCCTCGAGCTGGTGCAGGGAACACGCCGTAAACTGCACCCCCTGCTCAACCAGCTCCGACAGATTGTGCGGCAATTGCTGGGCCGTGATCTGAATGTGGTCCGCGGGCACGCCCGCGCGAAGTGCGCGCTCGGCTTCGTATCCGCTGCTACAGTCCACGTGCAGCCCCATGCTCGAAAAAATCTGCGTCACTGCGACACTTGGCAGCGCCTTCATCGCATATCGCGCCGTCAACCCATAGGGATTCGGAAACGCCAGCACCGCCTTTGCATAGGCCCGTAGGGTTTCTTCATCATACACATAGGTCGGCGTGCCATAATTGCCGCGAATGCCGCGCACGTGCGCTTCGGTCAAAAAAGTCAGTTTTTCCATGGTGTTCCCGCAAAGGTTGCCGCAAACAAAAGATGCAAAGTAGTAGCATATTCGCCCATTCAAAGGCGAATAGGGGGATTGGTTTCGATATGGCGAAGACGAAAACGACCTTTGTGTGTCAATCCTGCGGATCGATCCTCGTCCGCTGGGCCGGGCGGTGCCCCGAGTGCAACGAATGGAATTGCGTCGTCGAAGAGCAAATCACTGAACCGGGATCGCACACCCGCCCCGCGTTCAAGGAGGGCTCGTCTCCAACACCTATTACAGATCGTTCGCAACCGGCTCCCATCCGCCAGGCCACTCCCTTAACCGAGTTCGATCGTGTCCTCGGCGGCGGCATCGTTCCTGGCTCGCTCATCCTGGTTGGTGGCGATCCCGGAATCGGCAAGTCAACGCTCATGTTGCAGGTGTCGCATTACATCGCCGACGCCGCTGGCCCCGTCTTATACGTTTCCGGCGAGGAATCATTTGAACAAACCCGCATGCGCGCGGGACGCCTGGGCACCCTCAGCGACCGCCTCATGGTCTACACGGAAACCTCGCTGCCCGCCGTCCGCGATCAAATCAGCAAGCATCCGTTCAGCCTTGTCGTCGTAGACTCGATTCAGTCAATGTACACGCCCGAACTGGCTGCGGTCCCAGGCAGCATCAGCCAGGTCCGCGATTGTTCCAACGAATTCCTGCGCTTGGCGAAAGGCAACGGCATACCCATCATTCTCGTCGGCCACGTCACGAAGGACGGTTCCATAGCCGGACCGCGCCTGCTCGAACATCTCGTCGATACTGTGTTGTATTTCGAGGGCGAAGGGAAGCAAGCCCTGCGCATTCTCCGCGCGGTGAAAAACCGTTTCGGATCAACCAACGAGATCGGCGTATTCGAAATGACCGAGGCCGGTCTGCGCGAAGTCCCCAACCCCAGCGCGCTATTCCTCAGCGAACGCCCGCAAGGCGTCAGCGGCTCCGTCGTTATCCCCAGCGTCGAAGGCACTCGGCCGCTGCTCGTCGAGGTCCAGGCCCTCGTTGGAGATACGCCGCTTGCGTCCCCACGCCGCACGGTCGCCGGCATCAATCCCAACCGCGTCGCGCTCATTCTTGCTGTCCTGGAAAAACGCGCTGGCGCGCACATCGCTGACAAGGATGTCTTCGTGAACGTCGCCGGCGGCGTGCGTCTCGATGAACCCGCCGCCGACCTCGCCATCGCGGTCGCGCTCATGTCCAGCCTGCTCGAAGCGCCGGTCCAGCCCCACCTCGCTGTGTTCGGCGAAATCGGCCTTGCAGGCGAGATTCGCGCCGTCGATATGGCGCGCAGCCGCGTGACGGAAGCCGAGAAATTTGGCTTCACGCGCTGCATTCTTCCGAAATCCTGCGCGGCCGATGTCCGCGAATGCGAAATCGACATTGTGCCCGTGAACACGGTGTCTCAAGCGATTGATATTGCGCTGGACCGATAGCGAAACTTGCACAATGCCGCAATAGTCGTAAATTCCTGTTCAAATTCGCTACACTGCCCGAAATCAAACATCGCAACATGGGACCAACGCATGGCAAAAAAAATACGAAAGACCGCAAGAGCCGCCCTGCGCGATGCGCTGATGATGGTGTCGCCAGGCACCCAGTTACGCGAAGCAATCGCCGCGATCATTCAAAGTGAAAACGGCGCTTTGTTGTGTATCGGGGATGCGAAACGCCTCGCGGAACTGTCCGAAGGCGGTGTCGAAATCGATACCGAATACACCCCGCAACTCCTGTACGAACTCGCGAAAATGGACGGCGCGATTATTCTCAACGCCGATGCCAGCAAAATTATCTACGCCAACCGTTTTATCAAGACGGATTCCGCGATTCCAACCGACGAAACCGGCACGCGCCACCGCGCGGCAGAACGCCTCGCCAAGCAGGCCGGATGCATCGTCGTCGCCGTGTCCGAGCGCCGCTCGAGCGTGACCCTGTACGTCCAGGACGTCAAGCACGTGCTCGACAGCATCTCCACCCTCTTGAACAAGTCCATGCAGGCGCTCAACACGCTCGAAAAATATGTGCGCGCGCTCGATCAGGCCACCACGGATTTGAGCACCCGCGAGTTTGAAGACGTCGTTACCATCTTTGACGTGTGCAAAGCGGTCCAGCGTTGCGAAATGGGCACGCGCATTGCCGAAGAAATTGAACCATACATCCTCGAATTGGGCATTGAAGGCCGATTGGTTGAGATGCAACTGAAAGAGCTGGTCATTCCGTTCGAGGAAGCACAGCTCGTGACCAAAGACTATTACCGCGAAAAGCAAGGTCTGCGGTACGAGCAGATACTCGAGCGCATCGACGAAATCACCTCCCAGGAACTGCTCGATCTCCCGAACATCAGCAATGCGCTCGGCTTCGGAGGCAACATGAAGAGTATCGACACCTACCTTTCTCCACGAGGGTATCGCGTGCTCACCCAAACGCGCCGGCTCACGCCGCAGATCATCGAAAACCTGGTGCAGAAATTCGGATCGTTGCAACAGATTATGCGCGCGCCGAAAGAAGACCTCTGCACCGTTGACGGCATCGGCGAAGTGTTGGCCGAACGCATTCGCCTGAGCCTGAATACGCTCCGCAATCAATTGGCAATGGACCGCGTGCGCCGATAAAACCAAATGCTGAAGGACCCGAATGCGCTATCTGCTCGAATGTGACGTTGCCGAAAACGAAGAAGTTGCGCCGGACCAGTATCGGATGCGTCTGCACGCGCCGGAGATTGCGCGCACCGCCGTGGCCGGACAGTTCTGCATGATGCAGGTCGCAGAAGGACTCTATCCCTTCCTGCGCCGGCCCATGTGTTTCGAACGCATCACGCGCGATCACGTCTCAATCTTGTATAAGGTCGAGGGTGAAGGCACAAGTCTTCTCTCGAAAATGCGTCCCGGCGCCTCCCTCGGCGTTCAAGGTCCCCTCGGCAAGGGATTTCTCATCGATTGTAAATTCGAACGGCATATCATCGTCGCGGGCGGGATTGGTGTAGCCACGTTTCCGGCCCTCGCCGAGGCACTCGTCCGAAAGTGCGACGCCACGCCGGAAATCATCCTCGCCGCAAGATCAAAACATCTTATTCTCTGCGCCGATGAGTTTCGCGCGATGGGCTGTAAAGTCCATATTGCAACCGATGACGGCTCCGCGGGCGAAAAACTCTACGCATCTCAAATGCTCGCAAAACTCAAACCGGGCGCCAACTCCCGCGTGTACGTTTGTGGCCCGATGATCATGATGAAAACAACCTCGGAAGTCGCAATGGCCGCGGGCGCGGACTGCCTCGTGTCGCTTGAAGCGCAAATGGCCTGCGGCGACGGCGCATGCCTCGGCTGTGTCGTCGAATCCAAGAGCGAGCAGGACGGCGAAAAAATGGTCCGCGTATGCCTTGACGGCCCCGTCTTCGACTCCAGCATCATCGACTGGGAAGCCCACAACATGGCGTACGACAGGTAGACGTTACTGGGCGAGATCGCGGGTGGCCAATGCCTCGGCTTTTGCAAGCTCTGACTCGATGACGGGTCCCATTTCGGCCATGTATGCACCAAATTTCTTCATCACGGATTTCCCCACGGGCGATCCATAAAAATCCGCCAACGCTTTCAATTCATCCGCCGTGAAATGATTCGTCATAACGTTCCGCATCGAGTTGGTAAGCGACTCAACATCGAAGTGCTTGGTCATGAAATCGCGAAATGCCTGCCTGGACTCCTCCGGAAGGTTGCTCGCCATTTTGTCCGCCAAATCCGCGAACAACTCTTTGGGAGGCGTTGCCGCAATGTAACGGTTCGCCTGCGCTATCCTTTGTTCCTCCGAGTCTTCTATTGCAAAAGCAGGCGCCAGAAATGCCAGCAGCGCAATCCATCGAATTCGATTCATTCTGCTTATCCCCTTGTTAGCGTAAACCCTGTGCGTACTTAACAATCCTGGCGATCACTCTACGAACTGGAACGTATTCGCATCCACCCTCCCATCCACAAGCCGGTATTCATAACTGCCTTCAATCGCGCGCGCATACTGTCCCGCCGCTTCCCCCAGGTAATACGTGCCCGCAACGGTTCCAAGCATTTGCCCGGACGCATCCACGAGCCCTCCGCGAAACTGATACGTGTACTGCCGCGGCTCGACCACGTCCACCGCGGGCAACCGCACCATCATGTTGTTCGCCTGAAATTTTTCGTTCAACCATGCCGGCACTGCGTAATGCGGCGTCGCCAACCACGTATAGGCTCCCGGTATATTGAACGGTTGCAGATGCACCAGCGTT
>JAWXCN010000088.1:0-4206 GCA_034408725.1 Candidatus Hydrogenedentota bacterium | reverse complement strand
CCTCGGTTTGGCCATTCGGAAACGTGTTCGTCAACATCCGATACGAAGCGCCATCGTAAGCACGAGTGAATGCGCCCAACGCATTCGTCTCGCTGATCACACGGCCCGCTGCATCGTAAGTCATTATTGATGCAACGCCGTTGATCGCGGTGGAAATGCGCCGACCCAATTCATCGTAGCCATACGTAATCGTGTCATTGGGCAACGGGCCATTCACACTCGCCAAATTGCCCGCACCAAAAGTCGGACTCGCGGTAATGGGCGTATAAGAATAAAGCGTTGTCCCGGTGCCATCCGTCATGGAACTGACTCGTTCGTAATTCGGATCGTATGTGTAACTGACAGGCGGCGTGGGAATTGTCGCATTGACGTAAGCGACGGAATTGAGGGTGTTATCGCGATTGTATGTGAATTGGGAAACCTGCTGTTTCTCGTCAACGACCTGTCGCAATCGGCTGGTGGTATTCTCGTAAAAATACCTGACTTGAGAACCGTCCCCGTATTGCTTACTCGTCAAACGTCCCTGCACGTCCTTCTGCCACGTCGTGGTTCGGCCCATCGGATCAGTCAAGCTGCTGAGGTCGCCGCAGGAACACCATTGAAAAAGCGTCACGCGATTCAACGGGTCAGTGCGCTTGATCATCTGCCGCATGGAGTCGTATTCCATTAACGTCTGACGTCCGGCGCGATCTTTGATGACGCTCGGATCAAGGCGATTGAAAGTGTATTCGCTGAAAGTGCCGTCGGGATGCGTGACTTTCGTTAGTCGATCCAAATTATCGTAATCGAATGTCAGTGTGTAGCCGCTCTCATCCGTCTTGGTGCGAGTCCGGCCAGCGGAATCGTAAGTAGCTGTGACCGCATCGTTCGTTCCGGGCAATGGCCCGTCCACCATGATCAGATAACCATTCGCATCGTAAGTGTTGATCGTGGTCTCGCCTTTTGGATTTGTGGAGCTGACCAATTGTCCCCGCGCATTGTAAGTGAACGTGTTCGTCTGGCCCGCCGCATCAATCGTCGTCAGCGGCAAGTGCTGCGCATTGTATGTCGTGCGCGAAAGCAACTCGTTATTTGCAGCCCGAGTTTGTCGCACTTCAAGCAAATCGATCCCGTTCGTGGAATAGATATAACTCATCTTGCGACCCACCGGATCAACACTGTTCGTCACATGACCGAAGCCGTCGTAGGCGTAAGTGTAAAGCTGGGTGGACCCGTCATCCAGCACGCGGCCAATATGGTTGGGTTGGCTGCTGTTGCCCACAACAACCCCGTTGGGCTGGCCCACGTAATCATACCAAACCCGTTCCTCGAGCGGTTCCTTGGTGCTTTCGAGAATGCCCGCTGTCGTCGTGGCGTCGCTGTGCAGCCAATGGTAAAGCCGCGCTTTCGAGTAATCGCCGTAACCGGTGGCGCAGGCATTGCGGTTCCAATAAAAAGTGTTTCGATAAATCAAATAATTATTCAACGTGGTCATGCCTTGAGGAAGGCTGGCGGGTGAGTTCGACATGGCAACGGTGTTGGTGAAATGATTGTATTCAACCCGATCCCGACTGCCGTCTGGATACGTCGTTTCCAACGAGCGGGCGTTCCCTGGGCCGGACGTCGCAGCAAATGTGTGGGTTCCGTAAGGCGTGACCATTGCGTAGATGGAATCCGTGTAATTCGTCAGTCCGTTGCCCAATGAAATTTCGTAGTAAAAGAATTGCGAGGTCAAGCCGATGACATCGGTAATTTTCTTAAGCCGACGCGCGATGTCATATTCAAACGTGGCGAACCGTCCGAACGGATCAGTTACTTTGGTGATCAAATACATGTGATCCGGGCCACCCAATTCGTAGCTCAACGTGGTGACTTGCCCAATTGCATCGGTGATGGCGACAATGCGAAAAAATGCATCATAGGTCAGCGTGACGGCATTGCCGAACGGATCCACGACTTGAGTCAGGAAAATTTTTCGCGAAGTGCCCGTCGATCCATCTGACTTGCTGAAAATCAGCTTCGAGCCATCGCGCGAAAGCATTTGGTAACTGTTCGTGCTGGTACGCGTCAGCAGCGTCTGGTCGTACTGCTGGTAGGCAAAAGATTGAGTGTTGGTATTGAACCCCTTGAACGACCGCGTGCCGCCGCCACGAATGTAATATTTTACGTCCGCCGAAAGGCTTTGAGGATTGTCCTTGATGTAAGAAATCCAATCGCACGTCCACTTCGGGCCAAAGTTGGAATAGGAGAAGTTCGCGGGTTGCAATGCTTCGCGCTGATTGTAGCGGGTTGTGAAACGAACATCCGGACCGACCGGCGGAGAATAGCCGACCGGCTCGTCACTGATGCTCAAATTCACGAGCATCAGATGAACGCTCGAGACAGCCATGCCTTTGCAAGGAGCACCTCCAGTTTTGGGGTCGCCTGGTCCAGTCTGCTCCTTATCATTGTCGGTCGTGTTTCCCTTGCCCCAAACCGTCTCGCCTTCTGATTTTGCGACGGCGCGCCAACCGGAGGGTAGAGCGCCCGGCGGAACCAGAAAATAGCCGCTGGATTCCGCTTCCAAGGCGGACTGAGTTGCCCAGACGTCATTCCCGAAAGTAGGATCTTGAATCAAATAACGATCTCCTTCCTTCCGCACCAGCGCCGCGTAATGGCCCAGCTTCCAGTGGACAACAGACGGAACCGTGAACGCTCCGCCCTTTTCACGAAAAGCGGTTTGATAATTAAAGCCAATTTTTTTCGAGAGTTCTGCCACTTGCGCGAGCGAAAAACCCTTTTGCGTCGAGGCCGAATTGAAAATCTCCATGTATCCCGATCCTTGCGGGTTGACCGCGATACGAATCCTCTCCAGCGCCAGCGGCCCGCAGCGGAAGGAAATCTCCGGCCGATTCTGCATGTTCCAAAGTCCTTCGCGTGCGCCAGTGATCATCTCCGTCGCCGAGCCAACGAACACCCGGCCCTCGACCGACTTCAGGAACGCCTCCAACTCCGTCATACGCCCCAGGCGCGCGTACATGTAGGCGAGTTCACCCGCAGCCCGGTCCGCAATAGCTTTTCCTTTCGCGTCCGTGGCATCTCTTGCTTGCGGCCAGGACTGTTTCCATGCCTCCAACGCAAGTGAGTAATGCGCGGTGTTGTAATATTCGAGGCCGAGGTTGAGCAGCAGGGCCGCACACCACGAAGATGAAGGATATTTCTCCAAAAATCCGGACAGGCTTGAAAAGTCATCCTGGCCATTGCGTTGGGAATAGCCCCGCAGAGCAGCGGCCAAAGCGGCGTTCTCCACAGCAGTCGGTTCGGTTCCAATCGGAACCAACGGCTCCTCCAAAATACGGACGCGGAAAAATTCCTGAATCGTGGGGTTTGCTGAAAACTCAATCCCTGTTTTTGGCGGATCAACCTTCGGAACGCTTCGATTCACTGGCGCGCAGACCGCCGGGAACACGAGAAAACTTAGAATCGGCAGTATCAGAAATCGTTTCATGAACTTCATTGTTTGGAGCCGAAATATTTGGAGTGACGGTACGATTGCCGTAAAGCATTCCTGCGTCAACATAAGGTTTCAATCGTCTGCGGACCTATTATTTAGTCAATCGGTAATCCCGTAGCTGGGTAATCCCGTAGCCAGACCTATAATTGCCGAGTGTCTATGGAGTCCCGTATTTTAAAACTACTATTGTTTTGACATTGATTGCCTAAAACAAACCCTGAATTTTAGAACTTAGAGTTCAAATCCGAAACCAATTACCAATGAATGCCGAACCGGATCAAACACCAAAATCTTTAGGCTACCGAATGCCCGCCGAATGGGAACCGCATGCAGCGACGTGGTTCACGTGGCCGCGTCCCGACGGCATCAGCTTTCCCGACAAGTATGAAACCGTTCCGCCCGTTTATGCGAACCTCATCCGCGAACTCGTCCAGGTCGAGGAAGTGAACATCAATGTCTGGAACGCCGACATGGAAGCCGAGGCCCGGCGTCTGCTGAAAAAGGAGAACACGCCACTCGACCGTGTGCGCTTCCATCATTTTCCCGCTTACGAACCGTGGTGCCGCGATCACGGCCCGATTTTTCTGGTGCGCGTAGCGGCGTCTCGGCAGAGCGCCGCCGAATCGTTGAATGATCAACGGCGCTCTGCCGAGACGCCGCTACGACATGAGCGCGCTATCGTCGATTGGGGTTACAACGCCTGGGGCGGAAAATATCCGCCGTTCGATTTGGAT
>JAWXCN010000087.1:0-6011 GCA_034408725.1 Candidatus Hydrogenedentota bacterium | reverse complement strand
GAGCGGTTAAGTGAATTGCTTGCCCGGCTCGATGGCGCGTTTCAACGGGAACGGCGCTTCACTTCGGACTCGGCGCACGAATTGAGAACGCCAATTTCTGAATTGCGCACACTCTCGGAGGTCGGGTTGCAACTCGCACCAGATTTCACCAACCCCGGCGATGCAACCCAATACTTTCAGGATGCGCTGGCAATTGCGAATCAGATGGAACGCCTTGTCACGACCCTCCTGGCGTTGGCGCGTTGTCAGTCAGGCTCGCAACCAGTTGCCTGGCGGCAAGTGGACGTCGCCCGCGTCGTGCAAGATGCATGGAAACCCCTCCATGAAGAAGCCCATCGGCGCGGCCTTTCGACTACATTCGTCCTGCCACCGGAGGCTGTGGTCGAAACTGACTCTGCTCTGCTCGGACTGGTGATCTCGAACCTGCTTTCGAACGCCGTGGCGCATACTCCAGGTAATGGGATAATCACACTCGAAACTGGAGGCGATGAGACTTCAGTGAATCTCGCATTGTCCAATTCCAACAACAGCCTGGAAGCCGCTGATCTCCCGCGAGTATTTGAATCATTCTGGCGCAAGGATAGCGCGCGCACCGGCGCTTCCCACAGTGGCCTGGGGTTGTCGATGGTCCGTGAGTTGGTCGCGCTTTTGAGGATAGACATCGACACCGGACTGCCCGCCCCGGACCTGTTCCGCGTAAGCCTTCGCATCCCCCGCGTGCGCGGCCCACAACGGGTAACGGCGCCGTAAAGCGATTGCGAAAATTCTGGCGTTAGCGTACAATTGCGTCTGTTTTGGGGAAAGCCATTGTAACCACGCAGAGGGGTTTGCGACCGGTTCAAGGGGTATACCACGTATGCCCAACTCGCGATTACGCCTACCTGCATACGAGAGGAAAAAACCGATGATCACGATTTCCCGTTCGCTAAAGATTGCGGCCGCGGGCGCATGTGTCGCCTTTATGATGACCGTTCCGGCAAACGCAGGCCTGCTTAAGAAGCTCAAGGGTGGTGGCGCGTCCGATAAGCCGGCGCAAAGCGAAGCTGCGCCGCCTGCCGCGGCCGAAGTCGCCGCGCCGTCCGGCGGGCCCAAGATGATCGTCGCCGTTGGCGCATTCGAGGGCGCAGGCAAATTGGGATGGGACGAAGGCCCCGTCATGGCCGCGCTGCTGCAGGATGGCCTGATGAACTCCGGCCGCTTCCTCGTCGTAGACCGCGCCACGTTGGACGCTGCGTTGAAGGAACAGGACCTCGGCGCCGCAGGTCGCATCAACTCACAGACCGCGCTCAAGATCGGCGCCATCGTCGGCGCGCAATACCTCATCCAAGGTACCGTCACCCAGTTCGAACCCGGCGAATCGGGTCAGAGCGGCCGCGTGGGAATTCCGATTCCCGTTGTCGGCAGCATCGGCCTCGGCGGCAGCAAAGTCACCTCAAAAATCGCCATGCAATTGCGCATTATCGACCTGACGACAACTGTAGTGCTTTCGACGCACAAAGCTGAGCACACGGGCACACACAAATCCATCGGCGCCGATGTCTATGTGAAAGGCTTCAGCGTGGGCGGCGACCAGTTCAAGAAAACGCCGCTCGGCGAAACCGCCGAAGAATGCATCAACAAGTGCGTTGATCACATCGTTGCAACCCTGGGCAAGCAGCCGTTCCGCGCCCGCGTCGCCGCGGTTGATGGCAAAACAATCATCATCAACGCCGGCAGCAACCGCGGCGTATCCGAAGGCATGAGCCTCGCAGCATTGAAACAGGGCAAAACGATCACCGATCCCGACACCGGCCTTCCGCTCGAAGTCAGCTTCACGAAGACTGGCACCGTCAAAGTTGATAGCGTGTCAGAAAAGTCCGCGCGTTGCTCCCTTGTGGATGGCAAGGCGCCCGCGGTAGGCGATGCGCTCGAAATCGCGCAATAACGCGAAACCTGCACCGAACGCTTTTTAATCGCCCCCTGGACGAATTCCCGGGGGCGATTTCTTTATTTCTGCCGCGGCGCCTGAGGTTCGTCACCACTCCGCAACGCTGAAAGTGCGGCACAATTTTACCGCCCGTCCCGCCTTAAAAAAACTTGTTTACATTTTGTTAATTCTATGTTAGATTCATTTCGCGGTCTGAGGAAGTATCCGAGTCGAAAGGTGAGGCACAAACGCATCTGCCTTGGAGTGTTGAGAACACCGAAAACTCACCTATTCCCGTGCTGCAATGAACGATGTCGTCCTCAGGGATTCGGTCTGTCAGAGATGACTAGCCGACAGGGGTAGGCCGGGGCCCCTCCGCCTCTTACTCTTTTTTTATCAGGAGTAGGTGGCTAGAACGCGGTGAATGTGCGTGGTAGTATTAAGCGCCGTTTAGCGCGTGTAGTTGCGCCATGTCCTGTTGCATTCGAGGATTTTTGCCCATGAGCGACCAGAAAGTAACCCGCCGCGCGTTCATTACCGTCGCGGCCACTGCGACGGCAGCAATCTCCCTTGGATGCCCGCGCAACAACAATCCCACCAAAGGCGTCGTTGTTTTCAAACGTTCCGGCCGCGGCGTTCACGTGTCTAACGCGGCAAAAAAGCACAACGCAAACATGCTCTACAAGACCAGTTTGGCCGCGAGCAACGACAATCCTCACGAGGGCGACAATTCTTACGTCGTCCAATTGACCATCAACCGCACCCAATTTGACACGCTGTTTGCCAATGGCCGTCTCGCCGCTGACCTGCGCCATCACCTCTGATTCCTGATCGACTGCGGCGTCCCTCCTCTGCTTTATACTCAACACGATTGCAGTTTTTTCCCCACGCATGTCCGCAATGGATTCGTTGATCGCTTAAAGGAATTCCAGAATGGTTCGTTTCGGCACGTTGGCTTTCGATGGCGTCCCGCGCATTGCCGTGCCATTTCGCGATGGCTCGTTTGCCCCGTATATCGACGACGCGGTAAAACGCGGTGTTGACATCGCGGAACTGCGCATCGACGAATTCAGCAAGCACGATACCGCGCATGTTCTCGCGGAAGCCGCCAAATTTTCCGCGCTGCCGGTGCTGGCGACGATTCGATGCGCGGCAGAAGGCGGGAAATGGTCTGACACCGATGACAGGCGCCTCGAACTGTATCGCGCCGTGCTCCCGCACGTGCAGGCGGTCGACGTCGAGTTATCCTCCGCCGCGATTCTGCCGAGTGTCGTGCGGGACGCGCATGCGCTTGACAAGCCGGTCGTAATATCGTTTCACGATTTTACGGGCACGCCCGATCGCGCGACACTCGAACGCATTGCGCTTGAAGCGCGCGCCGCCGGCGCGGACATCGTCAAAGTCGCCGGATTCTGCACGCGTCAAGCAGACATACAGACGCTCGCGGCGTTTACCCTCGATCATGCCGAAGACGGCGTAGTGGTCATTGGCATGGGGCCGATCGGCGTCTGCACCCGCGTGCTGTTTCCCGCGCTCGGGTCGTTATTTACCTTCGCCGCATTGGGCCAGGGGACCGCGCCGGGGCAACTGCAATTGGCCGAGCTAAAACAATTACTCGGTCAAATCTACCCGCGCGCGTCGTGATTACGCGTTAATCGCGCCAAACACCTTTGCCGCCCGCGCGAGCGCGGCGTGTTCCGGCTTGCGCAACGCAGGGTCGCGCTTGAGAATCATCTCGGCCTCGCGCCGCGCCGCATCAAGCAGCCGCGCGTCGCGCACAAGGTCCGCCACGCGCAAGTCGCTCAACCCCGCTTGGCGCACGCCGTAAAACTCCCCGGGGCCGCGCAATTCCAAATCAGCCTCCGCTATCTCGAACCCGTTTGTCGTTGCGCACATGGTTTCCAATCGCTTTTTGCCGTCGTCAGTCTTCGGCTCGCCCAATAGAAAACAGTGCGACGCCGCGGCGCCACGCCCGACGCGTCCCCGCAACTGGTGCAATTGCGTGAGGCCGAACTGCGATGCGTCTTCTATGATGATTGTCGTCGCGTTGGGACAGTCAATGCCTACTTCAATTACGCTCGTGCTGAGCAAAACGTCAAGTTCACCGGCTTTGAATGCGCGCATGACGCGGTCTTTTTCGGGCGAGGCCAAACGGCCGTGCATCAACCCTACCCGCAATCCCTCTAGCGGCCCGTTCACCAGTTCGTCATAGTGAATTGTAACCGCTTTAAGCGTGCGCGCCGCGGATTCATCGACTAGCGGACACACGATATAGGTCTGCAACCCCAACGCGGCCTGTTCGCGAATGTACGTGTACATGCCGGGAATTTTCGCGGGGGGAATGCGGCGCGTTTTTACCGGCGTGCGGTCCGGCGGAAGTTCGTCAATGACGCTGATGTCCATCCCGCCATATACCGTAATTGCGAGCGTGCGCGGAATGGGCGTTGCCGTCATTTGGATAATTTCGGGTTCATTCCCCTTCGCCGCAATCGTGCTCCGTTGAACGACGCCAAAGCGATGCTGCTCGTCGATGACAACAAGGCCAAGATTCGCAAAGCGCGTGCTTCCCTGTATGAGCGCGTGCGTGCCGACCACGATATGCACATCGCCGCGCGCGATGCGCTCGCGCAACACGCGCGCGTTGCGCGAGGCGCCGGTGAGCAATCCAATCTCGATGCCCAACGGGGCCAGTAGATCGCGCAGCGTAATCGCATGCTGCTCCGCGAGAATTTCTGTCGGTGCCATGACTGCCGTCTGATAGCCGCCGTCCCGCGCCGCGGCGATGGCGTGCAACGCCACGATCGTCTTACCGCAGCCGACGTCGCCTTGCAACAACCGCATTGTGGGCCTGTGCGATGCCATGTCCGCGAGGATGTCGTCGATGGCGCGGTCTTGCGCGCGCGTGAGCCGGTACGGAATTTGCCCGCGCATTGCATGTAAAAAAGGGCCGTTCGTAACGTGCCGGTTCTGCTTGCGTTCATCTTGCCGTTGCGCCCGGGCATGCAACACGCCGATTTGAATACCCAACAGCTCCTCAAACACAAACCGGTTGCGCGCAGCCGCCGCATGCTCAAGTCCAAGGGGGAAATGCACCGATCGCATACCGCTGTCAGTGTCGGGAAAGTGATGGCGTTTCCGCAAGGATGCGGGAAGCGCGTCTTCGAGCGGTTCCGAAAGCGAATCGAGCGCCGTGCGCACGAGCCGCCGCAACATCCTTTGCGTAACGCCCTCCGTAAGCCGGTAAATCGGCACGATTCGTCCCGTGCTAAGCAAATCGTCGTCGTCGCCGCTGAGCAGTTCGTAATCGGGATTGCGCAACGCGGGACCATTCCACTTTCCCACCGATCCACTGAAGAATCCGCGCATGCCGGGTTTGAACGCGCGCGCGAGGAAGGCCTGGCCAAACCAGACGGCGCGCAGCGTGCCCGAATCATCCCGAAGCACCGCCTCGGCCATCGACATGCGTGAACGCAGCCGGATGACGCGCGTCGAAACCACTTCCGCAAGCACTGTAATGGCGCTGCCTTCTTCGGCATCGGCGATGCGCGTCACGGCGCGGCGGTCTTCATACGCGCGCGGAAAATGAAAGAGCAGATCGCGCACCGAGGAAATATTCAGCGCGGCGAGAAGTTCCGCGCGCTTTTCGCCAACGCCAGGTAAAGCATGAACAGGACTGTCGACTTGCACTTTGGCGCAATCCGTTTAGACAGACGCAGTCTGGTTTACCGCGACGTACGCCGTGGTTAGATATGCCGCGCAATTCGTGGCCGCGTGCGCCGCGATACCCGGATAGAGGGAATTGGTACGAACCCGCGCAACGGCAAAACCGAGGCCGCCGATGAGAACGCTTAACATGCCGTAGCCATCGTACTGCACATGGATTGCCGCGAAAATCAGGGACGACAACAAAACCGTACCCCACGTACCGAGACGAGAGTTCATCCAGCCGCGAAAGAGGAATCCGCGAAACAACACCTCTTCACTCAGTGGCGCCGCGACAACGATTACCATGAAAAGTAAAGCTTTGCTCGAAGCGTTGTTGTACATGTCAATGTTTACTTGCGGGACCAACTCCTGTCCCGCCCAATACAAGTAAACATCGAAT
>JAWXCN010000086.1:0-2807 GCA_034408725.1 Candidatus Hydrogenedentota bacterium | reverse complement strand
CTTCAATATGATGGAGAAGCGCCGGTGATTCCCGCTGAAGTGCTTATCCCGATCGAGTTGGAGGATGGCGTGGCGCTTTCGGAAATCCTCGCGGAGAAGCGCGGCGGCCGCGTCGTCGTGCATTGGCCGCAACGCGGAGAAAAGCGTGCGCTTATTGATCTGGCGATGCGCAACGCAAAAAGCAGCTTTGACGAAAAGCGGTTAACCGAACAAGTTCAACGGGACGTGTTGGTGCAATTGCGTGGCGCGCTAAAACTCAGGAAAGAACCCAATCGCATCGAATGTTTTGACATCTCGACCATTCAGGGCACGAGTTCCGTGGGTTCCATGGTCACGTTCGAGGGTGGTGCGCCGAACAAAGCGCGGTACCGGCGGTATTCGATCAAAAACGTCGCCGGCCAGGACGACTTCGCAATGATGCGCGAAATGCTGATGCGGCGGTTTAAGCGCGCCATCGAAGAGCAAGACTTGCCTGACCTCGTCCTGATCGACGGCGGCAAGGGCCAACTCAACGTCGCCGTCACCGTTTTTAAGGACCTTGGCATCGAAGACCTGGACTGCGTGGGCGTCGCAAAGTCCCGCGCGCTTGAAGACGGTGGACATTCCCCGGAACGGTTTTTTCTTCCCGGCATGAAAGACGCAATTGTGCTACCGCAGAATTCGCCCGTGGTGCTTCTCATTGCGCGGGTTCGCGACGAAGCGCACCGCTTTGCGATAACGTATCACCGAAAGCGGCGGACGCGCGCTGCCCTCACCTCTCCGCTGACGGGGATTCCCGGCATCGGCGCGAAACGCGCGCGGCAATTGCTGAACGCGCTGGGCTCGATGTCGCAGCTTCGCGCCGCGTCGCGCGAACAGATCGCTGCTGTGCCTGGCTTCACTCCGAAGCTTGCGGAAACTATAAAGCGGTATCTCGAGTCCACGGAAGGAAACAATCACCGGGCATGATCGAACTGCTCTTTCTTCTGGCTGTGAGCGCGTTGATCATTGCGCTCGCTTTTCAGGTGTACTTTTTGCTGCTGCAGGCGCGCTATCCCGAGCCGGCCTATGCGGACGAAGTCCATATCGTCACGACGGAGGACGGTTGGAAGCTCCGGTTGCACCGGCGCAAGCCGCGCTCTGGCAAAGGCGAACCGGTATTCTTCATGCACAGTCTCGCGGCGAACCACCTCAATTTTGAAGTGCCTCACGGGCATTCGCTGGTCGATTACCTGGTGAAGACAGGCTACGACTGTTGGACCTTCGATTCCCGCGCGTGCCGCGATGCAATCCCCCCGCGCAGAAGCATGCGCAATACCGCAACCGTAGATGATATATTGACGAAGGACATACCCGTCGCGCTCGAAAAAATCCGGTCTGTTACGGGCTATGACAGCGCGCATTGGATCGGACATTCGATGGGCGGGATGCTGCTATACGCATACGACGCCGCGTTTGATGGCGAGGGCATCGCCTGCGGTGTCACGCTCGGAGCGCCGCCGGGATTCAAAGGTTACCGCCACGTTTCGCATGATGCGCTGGTGCGGTTGAATCGTCGCGCGCATTCGCTGCTTGCGCTGGTGTTTCGCGGATTGGCCCCGTATTACGATATCTGGCGGCCCACGTCGCGCTATGTCCCGATAAACTGGGATAACGTGCATCCCCGGCTGCGCGCGCGCGAAATGTTTCACACTGTCGAAATGCCATTGCCTGGAATCGGCGCGCAGATGGACGGATGGGCCGCCGGCAAACCGTGGAAAGTCGACGGCGGCACAGTGGATGTCGAAGCGCATTTGAAACACTTGCGCATACCTTTGTTCGCCATTTTCGGCGGCATTGATCCGTTCATTTCGCAGGCGCGCGCCAAAGAGTTTTTTGAATCAATCGAATACTCCGACAAGCGAATGGTCTTCCTCTCTCGCGCACTGGGAGATTCCGCCAACTACAACCACATTGAGCTTGTGTTCTCTGTCGAATCCGAATCGGAGATATTTCAACCCATCTGCAAATGGCTGAACGCACATCCGATCCCCGCGCCGGGCAGGCCAAATGACGCGGAACGTGCATCACGAAAAGCACGGACAACAAAAGTTGTGACCGGCAAGCCGCGCGCGGTTTCCGGAAAGCGTGCTGCATCCACACCGGTAGCGCGCAAAAAGAAACCGTCACGAAAAAAGGACTCCTCATGAGCATTTCACGGCGTCATTTTCTGGCAGCGGCCGGGGCAACGGGCGCGGGACTATTGTTGAACAGAAGCGCGAACGCGCAAGCCGCCGCTCCGCCCGTGTGCGTGTTCGCAAAGCATCTTCAATTCATCACGGACTACGCCGAACTCGCGAAGACTGCCAAGTCGATCGGACTCGACGGGCTCGATGTCGCGGTGCGCAAAGGTGGCCACGTCGAGCCGGTGAATGTTGCTGTTGATCTGCCGAGGTGCGTTGACGCCGTCCGCGCGGAAGGCCTGGACGTTTTCATGGTCACTACGGCGCTGAGCCGCGCGGAAGACGCCGATGCGCGGCCGATACTGGAGGCTGCGTCGAAACTTGGGATTCGCTTCGCCCGCGTGGGCGGACAGCAATACTCGAAAGACGGCAATATTCTTGAAGAGCTTGACGGCTTTACGAAGGACATGCGCGGCCTCGCGGCGTTGCTTGAATCGTTCAAAATGGTTGGCGGATATCACAACCACAGCGGTGGCCAAAACGTTGGCGCGCCAATGTGGGACCTGTTCCAATTGATTCGCGGAGTCGGCAACGATGCTCTCGGATCAAATTTCGACGTAGGACATGCGACTGTCGAGGGCGGGCTTGGGGCGTGGCGATTGAACG
>JAWXCN010000085.1:0-24228 GCA_034408725.1 Candidatus Hydrogenedentota bacterium | reverse complement strand
CGAATAAATTTGAAGGCTTCAGGACTCGCGAACTGAAAGCAGGGCAACCGAGCTTAATTGCGAAGCTATCTCACCCAGGAAATGGAAAGCGGCAGCTACTCGCTGCCGCACTCCAAGGCGCTGCGCGCGGAATTTGGACAGCGCCTTGGACACTCCCCGACAGTAGCGCTTTTCTTGGCGTTACGCCAGTTACCTGGGGATTTAAACGCGATTTCCCTGGTGACCATGCCCCTTCGGGGCAAAGAGAAGCGCAAGTTTTGTTAGAGCCTCTTAGAATTCAGTATTTGTAGTTGGTAGAAGCCGGAATCCTTCTTGATCGTGCAGGGTATCGAGAAAGCGTCGGATAGGATGTCTTCGCGCAAGCAGGATTCGGGACTGCCTTGGGCGAGCAGCCGCCCTTGCTTCAGCACAAGGACTCGGTTGATCCAGGGGCCAATTTCCTCAATATGGTGGGTGACGAGTATTAGGGTTGGCGGGTTAGGTGAAGAGGCGAGGCGCGCCATGTCAGAGAGGAAATGGTAACGCGCGGCGGGGTCGAGGCCCGCGCAGGGTTCATCGAGAATGAGGAGGGACGGTTGCGCCACCAGTGCGCGCGCTATCAACACGCGCTGTTGTTCGCCCTGCGAGAGCACGCCGTAGCGTTTTTCGGCGAGTCCGTCGCCGCCGACCGCGACCAAAGCCCTGTATGCGGTGGCGCGTTCGTGGTCCGTGAATTGCCGATACACGCCAAGTGACGCATCTACGCCGGACATCACCACGTTTATCCCCAGATCGTGACCCGGCAACCGATGTTCGAGCGATGAACTCACCCAGCCGATAAGCTTGCGCAGCCGGGGCACGTCTGTTTGCCCAAACTGCCGGTCCAGGACCCGGACGGAACCCTCGCTGGCCCATTCGTAGCCGGTGATGATTTTCAGGAGGGTCGTTTTTCCGGAGCCGTTCGCGCCGAGCACTGCCCAGTGGTCGCCGCGTCGCACCGTCCACGAAATGTCGCGTAATATTGGGCGTCCGTTTCTGAGGAAGTGGATGTTCTCGAGCGCGAGGACGGGGGGTGCATCCCCGCTTCCGGCGTGCGGAGTCATGTCAATCGCCCCACCCATGCTCGCCGATCAGCGGCACGAAAACGCATCCAACGCCGAACCGCTCGCGAAAAGAGTTGCCGTTGCGCACGACTCGCACGAGACGTTGTATCTTCCGGTTGCCAACCGGGCAAACCAGACGTCCCCTGTCCGCCAGTTGTTGTTTTAACACCAGGGGCAGGGACGGGGCAGCCGCGGTGACGATGATTGCGTCGTAGGGCCCATCCGGCTCGAAGCCGAGCGTACCATCGGCGATTCTAAAGTTTACGTTTGTGAAACCAAGCGAATGCAACGTCTCGGCCGCGGATTGCGCCAGGGCGCCGATGCGCTCGATAGTGGTTACGTGCCGTGCGATGGTTGCCAGTACGGCGGTCTGGTAGCCCGAGCCGGTCCCGATTTCCAGCACGCGGTCCGCCGGTTGCAACTCGAGGAGCTGGGTCATCGCCGCCACCATGAAGGGTTGGGAAATCGTTTGGCCCTGTCCGATATCGAGGGGCCGGTCTTCGTATGCGGCTTCCCATAGCGCGGGCGGTACGAAGCGGTGGCGTGGTACGGCGCGCATTGCGGCCAATACGCTGTCATCGGTAATTTTGCGGGCCGCCAATTGCCCTTCAACCATGAGTTTGCGAGCCGTGGAATAGGTTCCTTCCCCGTCCGGCTCACTATTCGTTGCACCGCCGCTTGTGCCAGGCCATGGCGGCATGGTTATAACTGACTGCCCGCAATCGCGCGCACGGCGACCGTTCGGGCGAACCATAGCAATAGCAGCGCGATCAGCGGGCCGAGGTCTACCGGACCGACGGCCGGGGCAATTTTCCGGATAAAGCGCAGCAAGGGGTCCACGATTGCAGCGATCCAGCGGAGGCGCGAATCATAAAAATCGAGTTGAATATAGGGTCCAAGCCAGCGCAGCAGCACCAGCAACATATAGAGGGTGATGCCGCTGTAAACCGCGCCGAGGATGAGTCCTGAAAGATTCACTTGAATGGGTACTCCTGCAACCGCGTGTGAACAGGTCCATGCGCGGTAAGTTTGCTTTCAAATAATGACACGGCTGTTGCCTCGAATTCATCCACCATGCGTTCACGCATGGCATCAATCGCGCACGCCAATTGCGTGGCCGGTTCCGCCTCCTTGATGCGGGCCAGCGTAATGTGAGGGTGAAATGCGCGGGTTTCGGGCGGCAAACCGGCCGAACGCGCAGCGTTTTCGCAGAGAGACTGCAAGTTGAGCAGCGTTCCATCCGGCGACTGAACGCCGGCCCACACAACATTGGGCTTTGCGGGAGAGGGAAACGCGCCGATGCCCCCGATCGAGAGCATGAATGGCGAAACCGTGATAAGGCTAGCGCGAAGTTGCGCATCGATGGAAGAGATTTGATCCTCCGGCACATTCCCCAAAAAACGCAGTGTAAGGTGCATATGTTCCGCACGGGCCCAGGTCGCGCGAGTCGATGTCGTGCGCAGTTGCTCAATCCAACAAGCGAGGGCTGCCCGGATCGATTCTGGCAATTCAATCGCAATAAAACAACGCACCATGATCTCCGTTGACCTTCGGCCGTGCCAATCGTAACCGATTTGGCTGCCCACAATTTCGCAAAAATAAAAAGCTCGTTTTCCTTGAATCCGCAGAGCAAAGACACTAGGCTCTTTACCACTGACATGCGGGGAAACGGGGGTCGCCCGGGCTGGGCGTTGTACCTGCCAAACGTATTCTTTATTTTCCACGGGGTCCAGATCATCCCCTCGAGGAGTGTGCGAAGTGACAGACGTGCTATTCGGAAAGAAGAAATGGACCGATGGGTTGACGGGGTACCACTGGCTGGTACTCACAGTCGTGTCGCTCGGGTGGATGTTCGATACGATGGACCAGTGGCTCTACGTGGCCGCGCGGCAACCGGCATTGAGGGATTTAGCCGGCGGAACGGCTTCTCCAGACCATCTAAAATTCCTCGGCGGCGTAGTCAACGGCATTTTTATTTTCGGATGGGCGACGGGCGGCTTTATCTTTGGCATGGTCGGAGATCGACTGGGCCGTACCAAAACGATGGCGATCACGGTCCTGATTTACGCCGTATTTACTGGGTTGAGCGGATTGTCGACCACTTGGGAAATGTTTGCTGCGTGCCGCTTTCTCACCGGGTTGGGCATTGGCGGCGAATTCGCCGCGGGCGCGGCACTGGTGGCCGAAGTGTTTCCAGATCATGCGCGGCCCGTTGCGTTGGGCATCATGCAGGCGTGTTCGGCCATTGGAAACATTCTTGCGGGCGCTATCAGCTTGTGGGTGTTCACCGCCATGCCGGACGCGGACAGTTGGCGGTACATCTTTTTCGTGGGATTCTTCCCAGCCTTGTTGGTATTTGCCATCCGGTTGTTTGTCAAAGAACCGGAGCAGTGGCATGCGGCGAAAGAAGTAGCCAAAAATACCGATATCAAGATTGGATCGATCACGGGACTGTTCACCGATCCGGTGTTGAGGCGAAATACCATTGTCGGCGTGAGTTTGGCCGCCGTGGGCGTTATTGGGTTTTGGGGCATTGGCACTTTCTCGTCCGACTTTCTTCGTGGCATCGTAAATCCCGATGGGGTCGAGGCGTTGCGCGGCAAGGCGGACAGATTCGCGAGTTACGCGATTATGGTCCAGAACGCCGGCGCATTTTTCGGAATCCTTGCGTGGGCGTGGTTGGCGCAACGCATTGGCCGTAAGCCCACGTTCGCGATCAGTTTTGTGGCCTGCGCCATCATAGTCCCGCTTACCTTTAACGTGGCGGATTCGACCACGGTTGTGCTCGTCATGCTCTCGGTTATGGGTTTCTTTCTCACTTCACTTTTCGGGGGATATGCCGTCTATTTCCCCGAGTTGTTCCCCACGCGACTCAGGGCGACGGGCACGGGCTTTTGCTACAACGTTGCCCGTTACATTTCAATTTCAGGTCCGTGGACATTTGGAATTCTTAGCGCCCAGATCGGCATTGCGTGGTCCGCGACAATCATGTCCGTTGTGTTCCTTCTGGGTCTTATCGTGTTGCCCTTCGCGCCTGAAACACGCGGAAAACCGTTGCCGGAGTAGTAGCGCCGGATTTCGGCACGTAGGCGCCCAACACCATGAAGCGGCACGCACGAGAATTCGCGATTCAGGGTCTGCTGTTGCTTGCGTTGCTTGCGCTCGCCTTTCCGGGCTTCTTTCTCCGGGGCGAAGTGCTGTCGCCCGCGGACATTCTTTTTCAATCCAAACCTTGGTCGAACTATGTGCCGGAGGATTGGCAGGCGCCAAGCAATCGGTTGATGCCCGATATTGTCGCCGCATTTTATCCCTATTACGCATTGACGCAGATGGAATTCGACGAGGGGAACTGGCCGCTGTGGAACCGGTATGAACTCGCCGGCATGCCGCTGATTGCAAACGCGCAGACTGCGATCTTTTATCCGCCACGGCTCCTGCATGCTGTATTCGATCTTTCAACCGCGATATCGCTGTACATACTCCTGAAATTGTGGCTGTGCGGAATAACCGCGTACATTTGCGCGCGCGGCCTGCGCATGGGCACGCACGCGGCCCGTTTTGCGTCGGTGGCGTGGATGTTGTGCAGCTACAACATGGTTTGGGCGTATTGGTCTTTGCCCGATGTGTCCGCCTGGTTGCCGTTGTTGTTCCTCGGAACGGAGCGTGTCGCGGAGGGGAGGTGGCGTGTTGGTGGAGCGCTCGTAGCCGTATCCGGCATGCTAATGCTTTTTGCGGGTCATCCTGAAACCGCGTTCACCATGGCGTTCGGCGTAGGCGTGTATTTTCTGCTTCGTGTTGCGGGCTTGGCGTCGGACCGGCAGCGGGTGGCCAAGGCTCTCGGCACAATGGCGTGCGCATGGGTCGTTGCGCTGCTCGTCGCGTCAGTCCAGGTTTTGCCGCTGGTCGAATACATCCGGCAGAGCCTGACGTATACGGTGCGCCACGGGGGAATCTCCGAACCGACAATCCTCGCGAGCACACTGAGCGCGCTTTGGATACCGAGGTACTATGGCACCTTTCCTGAATCGACGTATTGGGGCGCCGGCCTTCTCAATTCAAACATCATCATGATGTTTTACACCGGCCTCCCCGTATGGGCGATGGCATGGTTCGGAGGGCTTCCGCTGCGGGCCACGGAAGGCCGAGCGCATTTTTGGGCACTGGTCGGAGCGACGCTTGCCTGCATGCTGCTCGCAATTGATATCGATGAACTACGCTTTTTCGACGCGATTCCTCCGTTTAGTTCAACCCTTAAAATCTATTTTGTTGGATTTCCGGTATTTGCGGCCATACTGTTCGGCGCTCGGGGCGTTGAACGGTGGCTAACTTCCCCGCGTTCAGTCCGCGGGCTGATGCCGCTCGTACCCGCGCTAGCCATCCCCCTTGTTTTCATTCTTGCGTTGATGTCCTTCGACGCGCCTGTGATTGAGATGAGCGGTCACGTTGATTATGTCAACCGGCAGATTGTCATTGCGATACTGCTCGCGGTCATGATGCTCGCGGTTGTTGTCGTGGGAAACCTCGAGCGCAGGGCGGGGCTGGTTGCGGCGTTGCTGGTCGCGGCGCTTTCCGTTGATTTGCTCATCGCAAACCTCGGTATGAATCCGGCCATGCGTAAGCAGGACGTCTTCCCCGATACGGCGCTAACGAAATATCTTCAGGAGTTTCCCGTACCCACCCGATTCGGAATCGGGGAAGGCGGCGTGGTGTCCGGCACCTTTTCGCCGTACGGCATCGAAGAGTGGCTTGGATATGATGGGCTTTATCCCGCGCGGATAAAGACATTTCAGACAAAGCTGGCCACGGACGTTTGGATAGCCGCGGAGCCGCTCTATTCCAACGAATATTATTTGCACGACAGGGGGTATCCGCCACTGTTTCCATTGGACGAGCATCCGGAATGGTTCGAATATATGACGGAGCGCGATGGTCTTGCGGTCTATCGAAACCTTCGCGCATTGCCGCGTGCCCGGTTGGTCGGCCGGCTCGAACTTCTCGACTCGACTGAAAAAATGCTCGAAATCATGCGCAGTGAATCGTTCACGCCGGACTCAGTGGCGCTCGCATTGCAAGCCGACCTGCCGGAAGGAATTCCCGCGCTGAGCGAGGACGCGCCGCAGGGCGATGCGAGAATTTCTGCGTACTCTAGCACGCGCGTCGTGCTCGATGTGCAAGCGAACGGGGATTCGTTGTTGGTGTTGGCCGATGCGTACTATCCCGGATGGAAGGCCACGATTGATGGAAAACCTGCAAACATCTTTCCGGTTTACCATGCATTCCGCGGCGTGTTCTTGGAAGGCGGCCCGCATCGCGTAGAGTTTACGTACCATCCGGCGTCATTTCGGATTGGACTGGTGGTGTCGAGCCTGACGCTGGTGGCTATGCTCGTGTTCGCACTTGTGTTGCTGCGGAGGCGGATTCGCTAACGTGCGAACGCCTGGACGGCAAATAGTAGTGCGAACAATCCCACAAAGAACAGAACGTGTTTAACGCTGAATCCGTTCATTGTCCCGCTCCTTTCCGGCCCCTGTCTGCAACCTTTGGGGTGCTATCGACCCAGCCAATGTTGCACCGCAATTAAACTCGCCAACAGTACAACGAAGAAGAGGACTTGTTTCACTGTCACGCCCCGCAACCCCGCTGTCCCTTTCCGGCCGTTCCATTTCATCCGTGCCCTTGGCCGGCCAGACGTTTCGCATCAAGGCATTATTCCGTGAGAAACTTACGTCCGCATTGGATGAATCCACGCGCGAGGATCAAAGTTGCGTGTAAAATAAAAACCCCTGTGTAAGGGAGAGCGGGTCAGACGTGGATTCGGCGTATAACGCCAGGCGTAACGGGCCGCCCTGAATCGGCCGACTCGATTGCCGCGAAACACAGGGCCAGGGTGCGCAGATTATTGCGCGCGGAATGACACGGTTCACGCTTTTCTTCGATTGCGCAAAGCAGCTCAGCCATAGCTCCGTGAAACCCATTGCTGAACCAGTCGCCTTGCAAGACGGGACTTGATCGGCCTTGTTGCGTAGTCAAAGTCACAGTTTGCGAATTGAGATCGGGCCCATTGCTCATAATCGTGCCATCGCTGCCGGCGGCGATTGTCTGATCGTGGGCGCCAAATCGCGTGTCGGCATTGAAGGAAATGGATGCCAGTCCGGTTTCAAATTCGATGATGATGTCCGCGAGCAGTGGTGGCTTTGCGCGTTGGCGCGGTGACCTCATCGCGCGCGCAAATACCTGTTTTGCCGGGCTTTCACCGAAAATGCACGCAACTATATCGAACCAATGCACCGCGAAATCGTAAAGGACGAGGTGGCGGAGTTCGTTGAATACGGTGTCCGCCGTCCAGTTATGGTCCCAATGCACGGCAAGCTGCGCGCTCGATACGGCTCCGAGAAGTCCCGTGGAAACAGCTTCCCGGATATAGGAGAAATGCGGGGCCCACCGGCCGTTCTGGTTGACCACCAGACACACGCCGTTCGCATCCGCCAAATCCGCCAACCGCGCGCCGTCATCCAGGTCCAACACAAAAGGCTTTTGGCTCAGCACGTGTTTCCCGGCGGCGAGGGAGTCACCAATAATCGCGACCCGCTGTGCGGGATGCGTAGCGACATCCACGACGTCGGCGAGGTCGCGCCGAAGAATGTCCCGGTAGTCCATGAAGACCGCGGCATCGGGAAAAAGTTCGTCACGCAGGGCGCTCGCCTTTGCAATCGTATGATCGCACAATGCCGATACGGTGTACCCCGCGCGTTTGTATGCTCGTAGATGATACGGGGCAATTCCGCCGCATCCGATCAACGCGATTGCCGGTTTGTAGGAGTGGGGGACTCGTGGTAAATAAGACAAGCAGGGCGCGTCTACAGTTGGCACAACATCCGCCCTGCACTCCCGATCCTGAGACACCCCGGCCTTCTCCTCGTTGTTAGCGGAACACGTGCATAACGTTTTGATTTGCGACCCGTTGTGCGGTAATGTAAAGAATTATTATCGCCCTGTCTACCGGTTGCGGGGCCGGTTATGCGCGTTGGGATGTTTTCAGGAGTTGGGTGAGTCGTCATGAGAACTGCATTAAAGGCGGATACCCTCGCGTTGTCGGTGGTCATTCCGGCGCTTAACGAAGGCCCCAATCTTTACCGGATTCTGCCGCTCCTCCGCGAAGTGTTGGACTCGATGTCCATCGCGTGGGAAGTGCTCGTGGTGGACGGTGAATCCCAGGATGGCACCCCGGCCATTGTCGCTCAGATGGGGGAGCCATTCCAGTATGTGCGAGAATCAGAAGCCGGTTATGGGCGCGCGATTCTGCGCGGCATATCCGAGGCCCGAGGCGCCTACGTCCTGACAATGGACGCCGATCAATCCCACCCCACGGACTGTATCAAGAATCTGTGGGCGGCGCGGGATAAAGCCGAGGTGGTAATCGCGTCGCGGTACGTGCCCGGAGGTCACGCGGACCAGCCAGTGTTCCGTTATTTTCTCAGCAAGGTGCTCAACGGATTCTTTGGCAAAGGTCTGTCCATTCCGGTGAAGGACCTTTCCAGCGGTTTCCGGTTATACCGCAAGCGCATTTTCGAGCGCATGGATCTCGAGTTCACGAATTTCGTGGTGCTCGTCGAGATTCTGCTGCGCGCCTATGGGCGCGGCCTGCGCATCAAGGAAGTCGCGTTCCACTACGAACCCCGCGGTTCCGGCGGTTCGCACGCGCGCATTTTCAAATTTGGCCTAGACTACCTTCGCCTGTTCCGCCGAATCTGGACCATCCGTAATTCGGTGCAGTTTCCCGATTACGACTGGCGCGCGCACAATAGCCGAATCTGGTTCCAGCGGTACTGGCAGCGGAAGCGGTACGACATCATCATGGGCTTCACTCCGCCCTTTGTATCGACATGCGACGTGGGTTGCGGAAGCAGCCATATCCTTGCAGACCTTCCGCATTCCATTGGGGTCGATATGCGCCACGACAAGCTGGCGTATATGCGCCGGACAAACAAGAAACTGCTTCAGGCCAACGGCATGATTTTACCGTTCCGCACCGGACAGTTTGATTGCGTCATTTGCTCGGAGGTTATCGAGCATATTCCGGATGAAGACGGCAAACTCATCGACGAGTTGACGCGCATCCTTCGGCCGGGAGGCACCCTGATTCTGGGCACACCCGACTATGGCGGTTGGCAGTGGCCGTTGATCGAATGGGTATACGGGAAAGTGGCGCCGGGGGCTTATGCCGACGAGCATTGCACCTTCTATTCGTATAAGTCCTTGCGGGAAGCCTTGGAGACGCGTGGCTACGATATTCTTGACCACGGGTATATCTGCAAGGCGGAACTGGTGTTCAAGGCGGTTTACCAGCCCCGCGCCGTTCCAGAAGTAATCCCAATCGAGGTAAGCACTTCCGCGTGATGGTCCTGAACGAATTACCAGGGCGCGCGGGAAACAGTTGACGATTGTATTGCCTTGCTGGCATGATGGTAGCATGTAGGGTGGCTTAGGGGTAGCACGCGAGCCAGGTGTCGCACGCAAGTAAGGAGTGGATTGCATGCTTCGGCCGTTGAAGTTTTTGACGTGGCCTACGATGCTGGGGTTTGCCCTTATTTTGGGCATGGGTTGCCCACCCGCTCCCAGTTATTTGCCCGCGTACATTATCAGCCCAAAGACGCTTGATTTCGGATCGGAAACTGACACGTTGCAGTTTACCGTTGCGAAAAACTATACCTCGCAGGCGCTGCCGGAATTCACGCTGAGCACAGGCGGCGACGAATGGATAGAAGTCAATCCAGGTAGTGGAAACAGCAGCGGTCCGGGAGACAAAGAAGTCATCACCGTAACTATCAACCGGAGCAGGATGGCCGCGGGTTCCAATGCCGGTGCCGTAACGGTTTCCGCGCCTGGCGTTGCGAATCAAGAAGTGATCGTTACTGCCGATGCATCCCTGGTCGCGGAGTTTTCCGCGTCGCCCGTGCTGGCGAGTGTCAACGAAAACGTTCAATTTACCGATGAGTCTACGATAGCGCCCGGCTCTGGGCCGATTGTCAGTTGGATATGGACGTTCGGTGACGGCAAACAGAGCACGCAGCAGAATCCGACACACAAATACAAAGACCCCGGGACCTACTCCGTCACGTTGACCGTGCAAACGTCCACCCAGAGCGATACCCAGGTCAAGCAGAACTTTATCGTCGTGGAAGACGCGGGCGATATTGATGCCGACTTCATAGCGTCGACCACGAATCCTCCCGCGAATACGCCTGTCGAATTTACGGACTTGTCGGACCCTGGCACTGGTGATATTGACCAATGGTTCTGGAACTTCGGGGATGGCGGCACGAGCACGGACCAGAATCCTTCGCACACGTACACGACGGTCAACGAATTTACAGTCGTGTTGACGATCACCATGGAAGATGGCGTCAGCGATACCGAGACGAAGAACGACTACATTGACGTTCAGCCGGTCGGGCCGACCGCCAATTTCATTGCGGATGATCGCCAACCGATAGTAGGTCAATTGGTGCAGTTCAACGATCTCTCTGATCCAGGCACATCGCCGATTCTGAATTGGATTTGGACCTTCGGGGACGGCGGCTCGAGCACGGCGCAAAGCCCGATCCATATTTACAACGCCGCCGGGGCGTATACGATTTATTTGAGCGTTACGACCGCGGTGGGTACGGATTCGGAAACTCGGACCAACTACATCGTTGTGTCGCCGTCGCGTTAAGAGTATTCGATTGCTTTATGGCCCCCCGACGTTTCGGGGGGCTTTTTTGATTTGCGAACTGATCTACACTTCGTCCAGGAAAGTAATCTCTCCAACGCGAATTCTCAACTGGCGCACGACATGCGATTCGTCCGATGCGAATGCTTTGCCGAACGGTTCGTTTTCGCGCAGATACCGCAACGTTCCGGTGTAACCGCCCTCAACGATTTGCTTCAAAGCAAACTCCGGAATCTCCGGCTCTATCGTGAACAGTGTGTCGAGAAATCCGGTAACCGAATCCGCAGCGTCCGTTTTTTTGAGTATCCCTCTTTAGGGGAGAGGGCTTTGTGCGCGGGGCAAGGGTAGGTCGACTGTGATAAACAGCCAAAGCCACGTGTTAAGGGTAGACCATCTGTGATAAATAGCCAAAGCGGCGCCTTTGGGGGCCGCCGCAGTCCAAATAGACTTCTTGTTAGGACGTGGCTTTGGTGGAGGACTATTTGGACTGCGGTGGCGGAGCGGGTAGCGCAGACACCGCTTGGGCTGTTCATAGGCGATGACTTCATGCGGGCAGGGCAAAGGCTAGACCAACTGTGATAAACAGCCAAAGCGGCGCCTTGGGGGCCGCCGCAGTCCAAATAGGCTTTTGGGTAAAAACGTCGTTTGGGGAGAGAGATCAATTTGGGAGAAGGGACAATTAGGAAAAATTATGCCAACAAAGGCACCGTGCGTTTTTCGCGCGCGCTGAGGATGGCGGAATCGACGATCTGTTGTCCGATACGGGAAACTTCGGGGGAGAGGGGACCTTCAACCGCAGTGCCGGATTCGAGGTGATGAATGACGTATTGCACGGGGTTCTCGAATGGCGGCTCGAGAACGTCCACGGGAACGTCGCGGCCTTCCGCGCATTCTCTGGTTTGCACGCGCACAGTGCGTTCGTAATCGTAGCTGCTGATTGTGCCTTCGGCGCCCTTGATGACAAACCCGCACTTCGGTTGCGGTTGGTGCGTCCACGGATCGGTGAACGTGCCCCAGCGCGTTTCAAATTTTGATAGTCCGTCTGCGTATCGCGCGACGGTGATGCTGTGTTCGTCAACTTCAAGGCCAGCAGGCTCATCAACGACGCAAGTGACTTCAATTGGCTTTTTCCCGCCATGAAACCACGTGCCGAGGGTCGTGCCATAGCCGAGATAATCGAGGAGCGAACCGCCGCCGTGATCTTTTTTGTAGAACCAACTGCCCGGTTTCTCCCGCTGCATTTCTTCCGCAGTTGTTTCCAGTTTGTCTGCGACATGATAGAGTGGCCCGCGATTTCCATCGTAGTAGTGCACTTCGAGAATGTGGCCAATGATGCCTTCATCAATAATGCGTTTTGCGGTGCGGTGCGATGCCACCCACGCCAGCGGCCAGTTAATCGCCAGCGTTTTTCGGGTTTTTGCCATTGCGGCAACCATGCGGTCCGCTTCCGCCAGCGATGCCGCAAACGGTTTTTCCATGATGACGTTTACGCCGAACGGCGCTACCTTTTCGGTCCACTCGCCGTGCTTCGCGGTGGCGGGACACAACAGCACTATATCGGGCTTCGTTTTCTCGATGCAGGCCCGATAATCGGTAAACACGCGGTCCGCGGGTATGGAAAAATTTTCGATGGACGACTGCATGCGTTCGGGCCGTTCGTCGCAAATCCCGGCGATTTCCACCTGCGGATGGTTGAACGCCATCCGCAAATTGTCGCCCATGTGCAGATGATCGAAATTGATGCCGGCAATGCGCCATGTTTTCATAATTGCAACCTTTTATCCGCAGATTACGCAGATTCTCGCAGATTGAATGCAACGATTCATCCTGCCATTCATCTGACGTCTAGACGATGCCCCGATCAATCAGTCCGGAGATTTCTGTTTCGGTGAGTCCAATACCCCCAAGCACTTCGCGGGTGTGGTCGCCAAGGTTTGGCGGAGAGCCGTTACTCGAACCCGGAGTGGCGGACAGTTTGATTGGAATGCCAAGCTGTTGGATCTCGCCTTCGATCGAGTGCGTGAGTGTGGTGAACATGCCGCGATGTTTGAGTTGAGGATCGTGAATCGCTTCCTCGATAAGATTCACCGGCCCAACGCACACATTCTTGTCCGCGAAGAAAGCGTCCCATTCCGCGCGGGTTTTTGTGCGGAAAAGGTTCGCGAGGTCATCAAAGATTTTTGGCGCGTCATCGAGGTTCAGTTGTTCGGGAATGTATTGTTCGCGACCGATTTCCCTGCACAGATTTGCCCAGAAATGCGCTTCGAGACAGCCGACCGTAATATAGCCGTCTTTAGCAGGATATACCGCATAGCACGGAAACTGGCCAAGCAGAACGTGCTCGCCGCGTTTCGGACTTATGCCGGTCCCGAAATACCAACCCGCGAAGAGCGAGAGCCAGTACACCACGCCGTCGGTCATGGATATATCTATGAACTGGCCTTTGCCGGAGTTCCCGCGTGCGATGATCGCCGCGAGAATGCCAATGATCGCCATCTGCGCGCCGCCGCCGATGTCCGCAACCGTGAGACCTGGGACGGTGGGCGGTCCGTCTTTCGGCCCGAACTGTTCCAATGCACCTGCAATCCCGACGTAGTTGAGATCGTGTCCAGGACGTTGTGCATAAGGCCCGGTCTGTCCGTAGCCTGTGATCGCGCAATAGACAAGGCGCGGGTTTTCCTGCTTCAACGCTTCATACCCAACGCCAAGACGGTCCATTACGCCGGGACGGAATCCTTCGACTATCACGTCCGAGTCGCGCACGAGCTTTTTCAGAATCTCGACGCCTTCAGGTGATTTAAGGTTCAGCGTCATGCTGCGCTTGTTGCGGTTGAGCACGAGGTGCATGTAGCTCTGATCGCCCTTAAACGGAGGGAACTCGCGCACATAGTCGCCGCGACCTGGCTCTTCGACTTTGATAACATCCGCGCCGAGATCGCCCATGAGCATCGTGCAAAAACCACCGGGCAACAACCGGCTGCAATCAATAATTTTGATTCCGGAAAGGGGACCGCTCATGGGCGAATTTTACTTAACAACGACTTCGAACTCCGCACATACAAAGTCTTCCCACAGTGTTTCGTGTGTATCCGGAGTGCAGACGCTCATATAATAGCTCCCGTGAATTTGGTAAGAGCCCGGCACTTTAAAACCAAACCAGTGTGACAAATTTACATGGATTTCGTGGTATTCGCCCGGTTTAATGGTTACCCAAGTACCGATTCCTCCCATATGCATGGAATCACCGATGTCCGTTACCGGACCAGGTTTTGTTTGTCCGGATAGTGTCGCGGAAAATGAAAACTGATTGTCACGGGCGCCACGGTTTCGTCCGCCTTGCACAAAAATAAAATCTTCCTGGCCCACGTTTGAAATAACAAGTCGGGCGCGTCACGCGCTCTCCAGGAGCAAACGATTCCTTGTCCGGGACGAACTTAGCGGTTAACTGGTGACCAGGGTGCACCCGGTTTTGAGGCGTGATTCGAAAAAGCGCTGCGACCAGATCTACATCTTCACCGTGAATACCCGCGTACAACTTGGTAAGCGAACTATCGTTTCCGCCGTGGTAACCGCAACGAATAACGCGATCTTCAATCACGAGCGCGGCCGCTTCATTTTGAATGGAAAAACCATCATCCCGCTCGAGCGTAAGTTGATACAGTGAATTGTCGTTCCGCAATGACTTCAAATTTGCGCGGTCTAATGGATCCGCGATAATTTCAGTTGGAACGCCATTGGAGAGTTGATAGATACCGGATTCCAGAGCAAATGAGTAGCAGCTATGTCCAACAAGAAAAATCACGATGCACCATTGCGCCTTTCTTACGCGAGTTGGTGACAGAACGTTATTTGATCGAGACATGTTCGTGTTCCGCGGCATCCACCAGCGACGCGGGAAACGCGACATCTTCATCCGCGAGAATCCCGCGTTCGAGCCAAGAATGTTTCCCGTCGAGTACCGCGAGTGCTGTGCGGTATTTTGAGTCGTCGTCGTTATGCCAAAGATCATGGAACAGGCGCAGCACCTTGCGCCGCGCAGACATGCAAAACATATCGGCAAGTTCGAGGGCGTTCGCGGCGTCGGCATGCTTCTTTGCCTCCAACGTGCGCGCGCGGCGGATGGCGCAGGCCATCGCGAACAGTTCCATCGCGATATCCACGGTGCGAAACAGAAACACTTGTTTGTTTTGCAGCTTCGCCTGGTATCTTAGCATGCCATGGAAAATTTCGCGCGCGAGCTTTCGGGAATTGCGCTCGATAAACCGCATGTGCGTGGCCAGCGCTCCGAAGTCTTGTTGGTGCGTATCCAGCCGTTGCCATCGCGCGCGCGGAATCCAGCGCGTGGGATACCACAGCGCATAAAACGCCGCGGCTTTCGGAAGCGCGGACATCTTCTTGCTCGACGGCGCTTCCGGGTCAACCATGTCGCCTGCGACCTGTAAATGTTTGTCCACGGCCTCTCGCGCCATGAACAGGTGCATAATCTCACTCGCGCCCTCGAACACCTTGGTGATGCGCGTGTCGCGCATCATCCGTTCGACGCCGATAGGCTGTTCGCCCCGCGCTGCAAGCGACCGCTCGGTTTCGTAGCCGCGTCCACCGCGAATCTGGAATGTGTTGTCGACGATTTCCCATGCGCGGCACGTGTTCCATTCTTTCGCGGCCGCGGCCTCCAACCGGATATCGTAGTTACCGCGCACGGCCATTTCCGCCGCGAGATACGCAATGGCGTCCATTGCGAACGCGTTCGCGGTCATGTCGGAGATCATGTGTGAGATGGCTTCGTGCTTGCCGATGGGACGTCCCCACTGCACGCGTTCATTCGCCCACTTCCGGCAAATCTCGATGCATTTTTTCGCGGTGCCCACCGCGCCCGCGGGTACGGACAACCGGCCCACATTCAGCACGGTCAGGGCTATCTTCAATCCCTTGCCTTCACCACCGACAAGGCAGTCTTTCGGCACGCGCACGTTCTTGAATTCCATGACGCCATTTGCCAGCGCGCGCAGGCCCATGAACCGGCAACGGTGGATCACTTCGACCCCTGGCCAATCGGTCTCGACGACGAACGCGCTGATCTTCTTCGTGTCTGAATGTTTCGCCATGACGATGAGTAGTTTCGCCAGCGTGCCGTTTGTACACCAGAGTTTCACGCCATTGAGAATGTAGGCATCGCCCTCGGGTGTGAGCGTGGCGGTGGTAGCGAGGCGCGCGGGATCGGAGCCGACATCCGGCTCGGTCAAAGCGAACGCGGAAATATCGCCCGCGGCGCAGCGCGTGAGATATTTCTGTTTCTGCTCCGGCGTGCCGAACTGCTTGATGGTCTCCGGAACGCCGACGGACTGGTGCGGCGAAAGAAGGCCCAGCAGGTTGCCCTCGAAACTCGCGAGCATCTCCATCAACCGGCACCATTCGATCTTGTTCAAGCCGTGACCACCGTATTCCTTCGGGACCAGCAACCCGAACGCGCCCATATCAGTCAGCGCATCCAGCACATGCTGCGGATACTCTCCGGTTTCATCGATCTCGACGGGGTCAACCTCATGCCCAAAGAAGTGCCGCAGTTTTTCGTACAGCGGTTTGAACTCCGGGCGCGTGCCATCAATGGGATACTCCGGCAATAGATCGGGACGGAAGTTGCCGAGGAACAGTTCCCGCAGAAAACTTTGCTGCCACTCCGTCTGCCGTGATTCTTCCGCGACCTTGCGGGATTCGAGTTCACTGGTGTGTTGGCTCATGGCGATCCTCTCTCGGGTGTAGGGGATGCAACGAATACCCGGGGAACTATTATGAGAAGGGTAGAATGGGAAACGCAAGTCCTATTTACGGGTCGGTAGATTTTTCCTCTTTCGGAACTTCCTGGCGCCAGCAGCCATTACTTGATCGCGCCGCCCCATCATGGCGTAATAGTCGCGCGGGATTTCCAACGGATGAAAGGGACATCAATGAGGGTAAGTTTTGTTTATTTACTGGGCGCAGCCCTGTGTGTATCCGGCGCGTTCGCCGCCGAGGGCGTGCCATCGACGATTCTGCTGCCGACGACTTTGGGCGACCACATGGTGCTTCAGCGCGACATACCGGTGCCGATCCGCGGCGTGGCTAGGCCGGGTGCGCGGGTGACCGTGACAATGGCGGGGCAGCGCGTTAAGGCGAAGGCTGACGATACGGGCAACTGGCAGGCGGTGCTTGCGCCGATGCCGGCAGGCGGACCGCACCAGGTGATTATCAAAACGCGTGGTGCGACTGCCGTACTGAACGATGTTCTCGTGGGCGACGTGTGGGTGTGTTCCGGCCAATCCAACATGGAATGGCCCATGACCAATGTTGTCAACACCGAAGCGGAAATTAAAAACGCCAACCACCCGAACATCCGTTTATTCAGCGTGACCAAAAAAGTCGCCGGTGAACCTTTGGCGGGATGCGAAGGCAGTTGGTCGGCGTGTACGCCGGAAACGGTGAAAGATTTCAGCGCGGTGGGCTATTTCTTCGGGCGGGCGCTGCAGGACACGTTAGACGTGCCTATCGGGTTGATTGACAGTTCCTGGGGCGGAACCCCGGCCGAGGCATGGACCAGCAGGGCGAGTCTCGAAGCGAATCCTGATTGCGCCGCTATCCTCAAGCGTTGGGATGATGCGCTTGCAAGCTATCCCACCGCCCAAGCCGAATACGAAAAGGCGATGGCCGATTGGCAAAAAGCCGCCGAAGCGGCGAAGGCCGCGGGCCAGCCAGAACCGCGCAAACCCGGCCAGCCCCTGGGGCCCGATCATCCGCATCGCGCGTCCGGTTTGTATAACGGCATGATTTCGCCGCTTGTGCCCTTCGCAATCAAAGGCGCGATCTGGTATCAGGGCGAATCGAATGCCGGCCGCGCATATCAGTACCGCAGCCTGTTTCCAACGATGATTACGGATTGGCGAAAGAGCTGGGGTGATGACTTCCCGTTTCTGTACGTGCAGCTCGCCAATTTCATGAAAACGAATTCGGACGCGAATGCGGGTTCGGCATGGGCCGAATTGCGCGAGGCGCAGTTGCGCACGCTGGGACTGAAGAGCACCGGCATGGCGACGATTATCGACATCGGTGAAGCGGAAGATATTCATCCGCGCAACAAGCAGGATGTAGGACTGCGACTGGCGTTCTCGGCGTTCAAGGTTGCATACGGATATGATTGGCCCGATCAGGGGCCGATGTACGCATCAATGAAGGCCGATGGAAATGCGGTGCGCGTAAAGTTTACGGACACCGACGGCGGCCTGAAGAACAACAACGCCACCGGGCCGCTGCGCGGGTTTGCGGTTGCGGGCGAGGACAAGGTCTTCCACTGGGCCGACGCAAAGATCGAAGGCGACGAAGTCGTGCTCACATCGGCAAACGTGGCGGCTCCTCTCGCGGTGCGATATGGATGGGGCGATAATCCCGTCTGCGATCTGTACAGCAGCTTTAATCTGCCCACGTCGCCATTCCGGACGGATGACTGGCCGGGCGTGACGGTCGACCAGCGATAGTTGATACAAAAAACGCGCGCAGAACCCATTGGGTCCTGCGCGCGTTTTTGCTTTTCAGACGGAAGAAATTTCGTTTATGTCACAGTAGTTTCCGCGAGGTTCAAGGCGTACACGCGATCATCGCCATTGCAATTTCCCTTCGCGCGCAACAGGCCGCGCATCGCTTCGCCGAGCACGAAATCCGCGCCAAACTGTTTTCCATTTTTGCAGGAAACCACACCCGCCGTCAGGCGGACCTCTGTCGGGAAACTCGGATCGGAGAAGGTCGTGCTGTCGATCTCCCGCATGATTTTGTTGGCATAGCTCGTGGCCTGATCGAGCGGGGTGTGGGGGAGCACTGCGGCGAACATGGTGCCATCGAACCGCGCCAACACGTCATACGTGCGCGAATAGTTACGCAGGGCCATACCGAGTTCAACCAGCAAATCATCGAGTGAAACAGGGCCCAGTTCGTCGTCAATGGCCTTGATTTCGTGCACGTCAAATACGACACACGACACAGGATAATCGTGGCGGAAAGCTTCCTCGACCTCCTCTTGCAGGCGTTCGAGCAGGAATCGGCGATTGCGCAGGCCCGTTAGGTGGTCGGTGTAAACGGAATCGACGAGTTCTTCCTGTTCCCGCAGGCGTTCCTGCATGTTTTTCGTGCGCATGGCGCCATCGACACGGACCATAACCATCGGCAGATTATAAGGTTTGGTGATGTAATCGACCGCGCCGGCCTGGTAGCCACGCAGAATATCCTCGTGCGCGCCTTTCACACTGACGAAAATCACCACAGTGTCATTCGCGGCGGGCATTTCCTTGATTCGCTGGCACACCTCATACCCGTCGATGTCGGGAAAACAAATGTCGAGAAGGATTAGGTCAACACCGCCTTTGGAACAGGCTTCAATGGCTTCCGCCCCCGTATGGACGGAAAAGGCGTTATAGTGGTTGCGCTTTAACCCTTCTACAAGGACGCATGCGGCGTCTTCGTGATCATCCGCAACACAAACGCGATAGGACTGCACAATTACCCCTTTTTCACAGTTTTCGGGCTCTTATGAGTTGCACCCGAACAGTTCCACTTAAGTGTACCGCAGATTCGCGAGTTTGGCAAATGAAAGAGACAATAATATCGATAATTCTGAGAGGCGAGCGAAGCTCAACCGGGCAGCGTGTCACCAATTCGCCGGGCAGAGGGGATTGAGGATTCTTCCGCCGGGCGGTCGATGCGCCGCCGCACGGAGTCTGCGTACTCGGATTCGGGAAAGCGCTCGATAAATTCTTCCAGGACCTCCCGAGCTTCCTGGGGCTGGTTCAGTTCGTCTACATAAATGTCTGACAGGCGGTTGACGATGCGAAGCGCCTCGTCGGCATCTTTCGTGAGTTCGAGGGCCGACTCGAACCAGGGTGCCGCAACCTGGGCCTGCCCGATTTTGGCGAGATTGTCCGCCGCGCTGAGCGCGGCCCGGCGTTCCTCTGGGAATTGCCTCGCGATGGAAATGTATTCCCGCGCAGCCCCCTCGTAATCGCCGCGGGTCTCGAAGCTTTCGGCGGAACCATAGCGTGGCACGTCGTCATGGTGTTTGCCGGCGGGCATGAGGAGGTCAACGAGCAGGTGCGATCCGAAAGACATCAACAGGGGCCCATACAACGCAAACGCGGAAATGACCAGCGCCAGCGTCGCAAAGACCAGCGCAACAGGGGAATCGTCGAGCCATATTTTAATGAGGGTAAACTCGAAGATAAAAAACAGGACCAGAAATACGAAAGTAAACGTCTCGACGGCCCTGTCCAACTCGACATCATGAACCAATTGCTGCCGCAACAGGTAGATGCCCCACAGCAGATATGGGATCAAAAAAAGGCCCGAAAGGACCCATGTCAGATCGAAGCCTACCATGCCAAGCCAGTCAGGCAACCCCCGTCGTACACCCCGATACAGCTTTACGATAGACCTTGTGTGCAGGAATGTCCAGCGCGGGAAACCAAGAAAAACTCGCGGCGCCTTGGGGGCCGCCGCAGTCCAAATGGGCTTCTTCCTATAACGTCGTTTTGGGAGGAGGACCATGCTGGGAGATGGACTATTTGGACTGCGGTGGCGGAGCGGGTAGCGTAGACACCGCTTTGGCTGTTTATGGGAGAGGACGTCGTGCGCGCAGGGTAAGGGGGTAGGTCGACTGTGATAAATAGCCAAAGCGGCGCCTTGGGGGCCGCCGCAGTCCAAATGGGCTTCTTCCTAAAAACATCGTACTTCGTGAAGTGCGGCGCCTATCGTACCTATCCGTCTAAACACACATGGCTTAATTCGTACCGGGAAAACTCAGCGCCAGATTACAACGCACCGGGCAGGAATCCAGTAAGGAACTGCCGGTAGACAGTAGGTGGCGGGAGGACTCGCAACCGGAATCATCGCGCCGCAGTTACTGAGAAGTTCGAATCGCTCTCGACAAATTTGGAAGGATCGGTGGCGCAGCGAATCCGTATTTTGTACCCGTTATCGGGTTTGATCGAAGATTTCATTGTGACTTTTTGCTTGCCGTCATTCGGGCCGGCCTTCTTGAGCAATTTGACCTTGGCGCCATTCCGCCACAATTCGATCACGATTTCGGAACACGGGAGACACCCCTGCTCCCACGAAACCTTGCGTTTTGCATTCTGCTTCCAGCTCTCGCCGCCATCGGGCCATTTCACGCCTTCGAGGCAGTTCGAGCCGCCCTGCGAAATGGTATGAGAGATCGCCGTGCCCGGAATGGTGATTGTCGCCATTCGCGATGCGATGGACAGATTTGGCGCTACCGAATACGCAGGGGCGCCGTTTCCGGTGCCGTTCGCGCCGGAGGTGATGGTCACCCAATCCGCGCTCGATTCAGCGGTCCAATCACAAACGGCGAGAGCTTGAACGTTTACCGTGCCTGCGCCGCCGTTGAACCCGAAATTTGTCGCCGGCGGCCACAATTGGAAATTGCAGGACAACCCTTCCTGCGCTACGAGGAATTCAACGTCTCCAACCGAGATATGCGCGGTACGCGCGAAACCGGACGTTGTCGCATCCACGGAATACTGAATGTTGGCGTCGCCCGTCCCCGAGGTCGCCGAGGTGAGCGTAAGCCAGGATTGGTCCGATACGGCAGTCCATTCACAAGGCGCCTGCGTGTCCAGGCTGACTACGCCGGTTCCGCCCGAGGCGGAAATGACGACATTGTTCGGATCGAAATCGTAGCCGCATTCCACTGGACCCTGGAACACGAAAAATGTCGTCAACGTGCCTTCGACGATGAGGTTTGCCGTTCTCGATGAAAGCGTTTCATTCGGAAGTACGGTGTACCCGACGACTTTGGTCCCGCTTCCCGAACCGTTGGAAGTGATTTGCAACCAGGGCTGGTCTGATTCCAGCGACCAGAAACATGGCGAAGAACTAAGTAACGAGACCGTTCCTGAACCACCCGCACCCGAATAGGTGACGTTGCTCGAGGAGAATTGATACGTGCAGGTAAGTCCCGACTGCGTAATGACAATTTCCTGCGCCGCTCCGGGAACAGTAATCTTGGCGGTGCGCGATGCCAACGTGCCGTTTGAATTCACGTCGTAGTGGATGGTCCCGCTGCCGACGCCTGATGCGCCCAGGGGAAAACTCACCCAGGTTTTGTCCGCTTGCGCGGTCCACGCGCACCCGTCGAGACTTGTCATTCCGATGGTCCCGGATCCCCCGCTGGAGGGGAAACTCGTTCCGCTGGTTGCGGCAATGCTATAGGTACACGGAATGCCTTCCTGGGTAATGGTGTGAACCTGGGCGCTTCCCGGCACGATGATGTGCGCGGTGCGCGTGCCCGTGGTCCCATTCGCGGCGACCGAATAATTGATCGTGCCGTCTCCGTCCCCGGAGGTTCCCGAAGTGATTTGCGCCCAGGGTTGGTCCGATTCTGCCGTCCATTCGCATTCCGCGATCACGTCTATCGTTCCCGTTCCTCCTTCGATGTCGAAAGAGTTTTCTGCGGGTGATACTTCGAGGAGGCAATCGCCAATTACCGTGATCTGCACGTCGCCGGGGTATGGGCTCTCATTTGGATCGTTGGAGTTGATTCGCACAAAGGCCGTTGCGCCACTGGAAGGGACGCCGTTGCAATTGACGTTTACTTCAACAATTTGTATCGCGCCCGTTCCTACCGTAAATGGCACCGGCGGCGACAGTGTCAGCCAGGGCGCGGAGGCTACCGGGGCCATCGATGTGACCTGCAAGGCGCCGCTGCCTTCGTTGTAGATGATGAACTCGTTGCCGCTTAACACTGGCGTGATGCAAGACGCCGCCTCGGCATTTTGGCGTATGAGCGTCGCGACGCGCGTATCGAAGCGCAGTTGGCTCAGGAATGGCGTGATATGGCAGTAACTCATGATAGTGCCGACCTGCGGAACAGCGTTTGGACAACCGCTGCAGCCTGATTGCTGAAAGCAACAATCAATGGGCGGTGAATAGCAATGGGTGTGCGGGCTGCCGAAATTGTGGCCGGTTTCATGCGCAACCACGTCTACGTCCCATACATATCCCACGGGCGGGAAACTGTAGCCCGTATCGATATTGCTCACTGCGTATCCAAAATCCTTGTCGCACAGGACATCGAGGTAGGCAATTCCGCCGGCGAAATCCAGATCGGCCAGCAGATGACAAAGGTCCCGTTGCACGATCGGCCGGTTGTTATTGTTATAGGTTACATATGCATCGAGTTGCTCGTCAGAGTCGCCGCCTCCAAACGGGTCCGCGCTTGTCCAAACGACAAGCTGTTTAATCCGGACGTTGATATTGGTGTCCCGTCGGTAGATGGACGAGACGGCGCCAAAAAGATTTCCAACATAGGTAGTGGCGGAGGAAGAGCTTGAGCCAAACCTGTTCCTGTATAGACCGTTGCCCACGTCGACCAATACTTCGGTCTCAAGGAGGTCTGTCGATTTTGCCGCGCTTGCGGAGGGTTCGGCGAATCGCACCAGCTTCGCGGCATTTTCGGGCAGCGCGTCCGCGAAACATTCGAAGCCAGAACTTCCGAAATCCTCCACGCGCACGAGGGTATGTTCGCCGCTGCTCTTGCCCTCAGTTGTATCCGGGCCGAGCGCCGATGTGCCGATCAGCGAAGAGGAAACCATCATCCACACGTCGCGGCCTTCGACGATTGACAGAAAAATGTGTTTGTCCGGGTCGTTTAAGCCATGCCCGTCGAAGTAACTCGCCTGGGGAACAGGCAGCGCGCGTTCCGTAGCGCCGTCTGTCGAGACCACCTTCGCGTCCGCAGTGAACACATCGAACCGGGTGACCGCAAAATCTTCGATTGAACCGTCCGCCAACGGCACATCCATGAAAACCGCGGATTTCAACGCGGCGGCAGCGCGCAAGCCTTCCGGGGCAATCTGGACGTTTATCGGCGCATTCGGCCCGGACGATTTGATGGTGGAGAGCGCGAAAAGCGATACGGCTGGCGCTACGCCTCCGGCCATTTTCCCGCCGCAATCAAAGGTGAGTGACGTGGGTTCTACACGAATATCGGGGATGGGGCTTCCCTTAGATTCCCCCGTGGCGCCGATAGCGGTGGAAGTAGTCCAGAAACCGATTTTGTGTAATGATGAGTGGACGCCAAACGGCCAGTTCAAAACACCCACCAAGAGGACTGGAAGCAGCGCGAAACGTGTAAATGTCATTTATGAACTACCCGTGCCAATGACCCACATCTTCCGCTATGGTAGTCATATCACGTGCGACGTAAGATCGTCAATTTATTCCAGTGACAGAAACTGAGGACAATCGCGCTTAATTGTGATGCGACCTTGCCCAGGAAATGGAAAGCGGTAGCTACCCGCAACCGCAGTCCAAGGCGCTCCGCGCGGATTTTAGTCGTCAGTTGGCCGCGCCTTGGAGTGCGGCGTGTCAGCGCCGCTTTTACTTGGGCCAACGGAAAGG
>JAWXCN010000084.1:0-3271 GCA_034408725.1 Candidatus Hydrogenedentota bacterium | reverse complement strand
GCCATTTGCGCCGCAAAATTCTCCGGCGTCACATTCATCGCGTGATCAAGCTGCCCCACGGAATGGTACGTGAGTATGCGGGACGGCGGCCGCGGCCGCGGCAACAACGGTCCCAGGCACAGCGATCCGCGCTTGACCGTCCGTTTAATGACTGTGCGAAGGGGTGAAGGCATGGTGCGCCGCTACGCCGTGAACGCGCCACGCCGTGCCGTGGCCATTCCCCAAACATACCCAAAACCATACGCGGTATACGCCGCCAAACGCATCGTTTCCCCCTTTACCAGCGCCTTCATAAGACGCATCGGAAAGCGCGCGGCACGATACCATAAAGGCCGGCGCGCGACGAAAGTCCTGTCATCAAGTGATTCGTGCGTTTCGTACACACTGTCCGGCTGAAATTTCTGCGCGTATGCCGACCCAAACCCATTCCTGAAAAACTGTCTCAACAATTTCCGCCATGATGCCGGCAGTGGATGATAAATGCGCGCATTGGGCGCAAGCACCACGCGATACCCCGCCGCGCGCAACCGCACCCGCAGGTCGGGATCAAGCCCGCGAATAATGTCTTCGCGTTCTCCCCCAATTGCATTGAACACGGCACGAGGCATTGCGCAACAACCGTGACACGCAAGATCGCTGTCGGTTACGCGGTCCACAACAGGGGTGTTGAACCGCGGGAACTGTTCCCCCGCGCGGAGCTGAAATCGCGTCGCGCCAAGCGGGGAAACAATACTCGCACCGGCGAAACCAACTGTCGCGTCTTCATCAATCACGCGCACGAGCGTCTCGAATACCGCTGCATCCGCCAGTTCGCTGTCGTCATCGAGAATAATCAGAATCTCGCCCCGCGACCCGCGCGCGCCTTGATTGATCGCTTTTCCCTGCGGCGATACGCCTTTCACGATGTGCAGGTCGTAGTCTTTGAAAGACTGCATGCGCACGCTCTCGATCAGGCGCGGCACGCAGCCGTTGCGGTGTCCATCCCAGGACGGAATGATCACCGAAACGCGCGGCGGCTTTCGCTCTGCTTCCATTACGCGCGCGTAACTGCCCTACTGCGCGTCGCTGTTCGTGCCGCGCGCGCTTTGTTTTGCCGCATCGGGAAATGGAAAGGTATCCGGCAACACGGTGACCTGCGTGCACAATCCGAATGAGCCGCCAGCCGGACTCGGCATGGTGACCTCAATGTAATACGCTGCCCACCCGGTTGCCGGAGCAGCCAGCTTGGCGCTCGCCGTTCCAGCGCCGGGCAATTCTTCGCTCACGAAAGCTGCCTGCCGGAAATCGCGCGATGGCGCTTCGGCCCTCCACAGTTTCGCTTTGCCTTTGGGATGCGCCCATGTGACCTCGAGGGTATTCTCAGGCGCAAGTTTCCAATCGATCCCCGGCAACTTCTCGCCCGTGAGCATCGCGCTGAACATCGCCTTCACCGCGGCAATACCGCCCGCATTGATGTCGTGTTTCGTGTTCGCGCAGTAGTAGAGATATTTTTCGCCTTTGAGATATGGGAAATAGTTGTTCGCCGAATCCACGTTCCAGTACGGATCGTTTGTTCCCAGCACGACCAGCTTCGGCAACGTAAGTTTGTCGCAGTACGAAAACGGATCGACCAGCGACCGCAGCTTCACCCCGGCTTCTGTGTCCGAATACGCCTGAATACCGCGCTCTGTATAATCCTTGATCTCTTCGCTAAACTTGCCGTAACTCGCAAGCTGCAGCTCCGATTGCGGCACCATGTTCAGCATGTCGATCACCACCGGCGCTACCGCAAGCACACGCGCATCCGCCACGGCCGAAAGCCAGCTTGTCCAGCCGCGCTTCGACCCGCCCAGCATCATAAAACCATTTACCGGTTTTCCTGCTTTGTCTTTTGCAACGGTCTGAATCGTATCCATCGCGCGTACCGCGCTCTTCACCATCGGCAATAGCAACGGCCAATCGTCTCCTTCGCCCTTCAGAAACTTCTCAAACGTAAGCGAGATGATCGCGTCTTCCTCAAGCCCATCGAACAATGGCTGGTTCGGCACTTGCTCGAGCACCGCCGTAACCGCGCCCGTGCTCTCCGCGATTTGCTGCATAATTCTCGCTTCACCACCTGTAACCCGCGGGCCCTTGCTCGAATTGTTGCCGCCCGCAATCAACAGCATCGCCTTGTCGTATTTCACTTCCTTCGGCACAAACACAACCATCCAATGGTTCCACACAATGTCCTGCCAGGTCTGCGACACCATCTTCACCGAATACGCTGTCGCGGTCCCCGCCGCCTCGCTACCGGTGATCTCGAACCGGTATGAGTCGTCCGGTTTCGCGACGTAGCTCGCAAGATCCGCCTGCGCGACAAACGCGACGATTGCCATGATGAAAATTGAAATCATCCGTTTCACAGAACCTACCTCCCAACAGTGGATGCCTCATAACTGAACGGTAAGTATACAATCCCTCCCCAAACCTACGCGAACCTCCCAAAACCCCCACCTCGTAATCGTAATCGATCTTCCTTCTTTCGCGCTCGTGCGCGTGCGCGTCCTCGTAATCGATCTTCTCGATTCAACTACCTATGTCGGCCCGACCCCCAAAAATTTGTTACCATCCCCCGAAACCCAAAGGAGCACTTCACCATGCCCGACATCCTCCCCGCCGAAATCGAAACCTATACCGACCATCACACCACTGAGCCCGCCGCCATCTTCAACGAACTCGCCGGCGAAACCCGCGAAAAAATGGCGATGTACATCATGCAGGTCGGCAAAGTCGAAGGCGCATTCCTAAAACTGCTCACCCAAATCACCCACGCAAAACGCGTGTTCGAAATCGGGACCTTCACCGGCTACAGCGCCCTCTGCTTCGCCGAAGGCCTACCCGCCGACGGAAAAGTCATCACCTGCGACATCGACCCCGAAGCAACCGAAATCGCGCAACGCTACTGGGCAAAAAGCCAACACGGCGGCAAGATCGAACTCCGCGTCGGCCCCGCGCTCGAAACCATCTCCACCCTGGACACCACCTTCGACCTCGTCTTCATCGACGCCGACAAACAAAACTACATCAATTACTGGGAAGCCGTAATGCCCAAACTGACCACCGGCGGCCTCATCATCGTCGATAACGTCCTCTGGAGCGGCCGCGTAGTGAATCCACAAGACGAACTAGACCACGCCGTCCATCAGTTCAACGAACATGCAATAAACGACACGCGCGTAGAATCGGTCATGCTAACCGTCCGCGACGGAATTACGCTGGCACGGAAGAAGTGAATTCTCACGTCAGGGAG
>JAWXCN010000083.1:0-34279 GCA_034408725.1 Candidatus Hydrogenedentota bacterium | reverse complement strand
CGAGGGCATGCTGCAGTTCGCGGGTGAAGACCGCATCAAACACACGCCGAAAGACGAAAAGATCACGTTGCGGCTCGGTGAGGCGTTTGACGTAATCGGCGAGCGTGTACAGAAGGAATACCGCGTGATTGCAACGAATGTACACGAGTCCGCGTATGAGGTTACGTTGCGCAACCACAAGGAAACAGACATCACCGTGGACATCGTAGAGCCGATGCCAGGCGACTGGAATATCCTCAATAAATCGCACGACTTCGTGAAAAGGGATGCGCGCACGGCGGTGTTCAGCGTGCCGGTTCCCAAGGATGGCGAAGTGAAGGTGACGTATCGGGTGCAGGTGAGATTCTAAGAGAGCGCACCACGAAGAACACGAAGAAAGAAATTAAACCACGGAGACACGGAGAACACGGAGAAGTAGAGAATGCAGAAGAGAAAAATTCTTTCCCAGTGTTCCCCGTGTCCCCGTGGTGAAAAAACAGAGGCGGCCGATGAACGGTAATTCTCATAATAAAATTATTGAATCTTTTTCGTGTTCTTCGTGTCTTCGTGGTGCATCTCTCCGAGTTCTCCGAGTTCTCCGTGTCTCCGTGGTTAAAAGAATTTTTGTCCTTATAACCATGCTTATCGGCTCCATCGTTCCGGCGCTGGCGGAGGTGCAAATTATTAAGGTTACTCCCGGTACTCAGATACGCAACCCGATGACAAGACCAGCTACAGTTGATGGTGTTAGTACGTTGCACGATCAGACCGGCGTCGCTGTTACGGTGTACAACAACAACCTCGCGCTGGTGCGCGACACCCGGCGGATGCGCATCGAACAGGGAGAACATTCCCTGCGGTTCGTCGATGTGGCGGCGCAGATTCGGCCGGAGACCGTCAGTTTCAAGTATAGTGCGAACATCGGCGAAGTCCAGGTGCTCGAACAGAACTACGAATACGATCTCATCACGCCCGCGAAGCTGATGGAGAAATACATCGGTCAAACCTTGCGCATTCAGGACTTCAATTCCAACAGCACTGCCGGGACCGTCGAAGCCGAACTGTTGAGCGTTAACGAAGGATACATCTACCGCGTCGGCGACGAAATCTTTATCGGAAGGCCGGGGCAGGTCGTGTTGCCAAAGCTCCCCGAAAACCTAGCGGCGCGGCCTTCACTCGTTTGGCAGCTTGCGAGCACACAAAGCGTCGAGAGCGAGGTGGAAGTCAGCTACCTCACCGGCGGACTGTCGTGGGCGGCGGACTATGTCCTCACGATGGCAAAGGATGAGCAATCGCTGGGCATCGAAGGCTGGGTTACGCTGAGCAACGGGTCCGGCGCGCAGTATTCCAACGCGCAACTGAAACTGGTGGCGGGTGAGGTGAACATTGTTCCGGACCATACGGTAGGGGCCGACACAGTAGTCATGTTCGATTCCTTAAGTGCCTTGGGGGGCGCGCAGATGGTCCAGGAATCGTTTGCGGAGTATCATTTGTACAGCCTGCCGCGGCGGACCACCATCAAAGAGAACCAGACCAAACAGGTCAGCCTGCTATCCGCGGAAAACGTCGCGGTATCGAAAAAGTACGAGTATCGCGGCAACGAATCGTATTACAGTCAACGCATCGCACCGATCAAAGAAGAAAAAGTCGGCGTGTTCGTAATCTTTCAAAACGAAGAAGCCAACCAACTTGGCATGCCGTTGCCGGCGGGCGTGATGCGGGTGTATCAGGAAGATGAATCCGGCATGCTTCAATTTTCCGGCGAAGACCGCATCAAACATACGCCGAAGGACGAAGAGATCAAACTGCGTCTCGGAAATGCCTTCGACGTAATCGGCGAACGCACACAAACCGATTTTCGCGTCATCGCGGACAACGTCTACGAGTCCACATTTGAAATCAAAATCCGCAATCACAAACAGTCCGATATTGCGGTCGACGTGGTCGAACCCATGAATGGCGACTGGCATATCCTCGATTCATCACACGAACACGTGAAACGGGATGCGCGCACCGCGGTGTTTTCGCTTCCAGTGCCGAAAGACGGAGAAGCCGTGCTGACCTACACGGTCCGCGTTTCTTACGGCCAGCCCATCGGCATCCCCCTTCCCATCACGAAACCGCGTCCCGCGAGCGCGCCCCGCGCCGTTCAATAATTCAGTCCCTTGCAAATGCAGCCGTGTCCGAGTAGCATCGGCACTGGTGTGCTTGGGAGGGTGAGTCATGCATCGTTCGATGCTCGTTGTCGGTCTTTGCGCCATTGTGTTATGCCTGTCGTCAGTCAGCGGGAATTCCGCGCCGGTTCCGCCCGAGGAGATGGTGTTCGTGCCCGCAGGACCATTCACCATGGGTAGCAACATTGGGGATACGGATGAATCACCCGAACATCTCGCCACGACCAAGGCCTATTTCATGGACAAGTATGAAGTCAGCAACGCTGATTTCAAAAAATTCGAATCCGCGTACACCTACAAAGATGGCTACGACAATCACGCCTGCGTGGTGACGTGGGAACAGGCGGCGGCGTACGCGAAGTGGGCGGGAAAGCGCCTGCCCACGGAGGAAGAGTGGGAAAAGGCCGCGCGTGGAACGGATGCGCGGCTATACCCTTGGGGCGATAGCTACGACGTGACGTTCGTTGCGTATGACGGGGATGTGCCGCGTGGCGGAACGATTATGAAAGCGGCGAGCCCCTACGGATGTTTCGACATGGCCGGTGGCGTGCGCGAATGGACGGATAGCTGGTACAAACCGTACGCCGGAAACGATGTCGCATGCGAGTCGTACGGCGAACAATTCAAAGTGTGCCGGGGTGGATCGCACTTTTGCGATCCGTTTTCGTTTCGAAGTTCGCATCGCTTTTATTTGCCGGCAAATACCACCGGGAACTACTACACCGGGTTCCGGTGCGTGAAAGATGCGGAGTAGTTTTCGTTCTGAAAATGGAGTCTGAATTTTACCCATGGGCGCTTCTCAGATATTCACCGTTTGGCAGCGGTTAGAACAAATTTTTCGGGGGTCACGGGTATCTAGACGCATCATAAAATGGAAGGCGCATCTATTCACCGTTCTGTCACTGGTCTGGTGTGTACTTTCATTAATAGCAATGTTCGGTCTCTTGCGACTGCCTCGAGAGGTCGATTTTATTTGGGTAGCGTCGTGTTTATTAATCCTTTTGTTTCACCTCGTTTTTATTGCGTTAGCCATCGCGTTCTGGATATGGGAAAAACCAGTCGCAGTTATGTGGTCTAGCGACTGAATAACGTAATTAGTCGCGCAATCAGGGAGAGTAACTTGGCAATGAAAATTCTTGCCTCACTTGTGTGTTGTGCGCTATGGATTCCAGCATACGCGCAGCAAAGCAACACCTTTCCCCAAAAAGCCGATCCGCTCCACGTCCGCGTGCAAATGTTCGACCGGCTCATGCGCGACAACCATTGGAACGAAGGCATTTTCATGCAGCAGGTTATCTTTCCGCCAGCAGGGACGGAAAAACCGCTTGTCGGCAGCCATGAAGACGGTTGCGGTATCACCGCCGAGTACCTCGCCGGGTATTCGCACATGTACCACGCAACCAAAGACCCGAAGGCGCGCGAGCGGGCCAACAAAGTGTTTGAAGGCATCGAACAACTCGAACGTCACCGGTGTTCCCGGTGTAGTTGCACGGAGTTTCAACAAAACCGACAAACCGCTTTGGCACGAGCAGGTGTACTTTTTCTCCACCGAATGGCACTGGTCCAAGTCCATGCCAGGTTACCGGTGGCAGGGGGACCTTAGCAGCGACAAGTTTGTCGATCTCTGTTACGGCCTGAGCACGTACTACGACATCTGCGCCGAGGGCGAATACAAACAGCGCGCGGCGGATTTCATTGATCGCTTCGTCGGTCGTTGCGTCGATTACAATTTCAAACTGGTGGATTACGACGGCAAGATGACGCTTTGGGGCAACTTTTGTCCCGATCTGCCGCACGAACCGCTGAACTCGTTGGAGATGCTCGCGGGCCTTCGCACGGCGTATCACATGACTGCGAAGCCGCGATACCTTTCCGCGTACCAGGTGCTCATCGAGCGGTATCACTACGACGAACACGCGATGATGACAAAGGTCCTCTTCCCGAAAGAATGGACTGTGCCGTGGGATGACCATCTTGCCGCGAAATCCTACTGGCAACTGCTACGCTACGAAACGGACCCGTTGCTGTTGAATCGATACCGTACCACGATGAACCGTCACTGGTGGGATTGGAAAACCAGCAAATTCGAGCGCAACATCGAGATTTGGTATCACATGCTGTACGAGGTGCTCACGAGCGAGCAGGTCGTTAGCAAAGAGTGCCTTGCCGCCGCCAGAAACATGTGGGGTTTCGATCGGGAAAAGGGAACCTACACCGTTCCGCAGGAAGACGGCAGCACCAAGTCCGTCGAATCCGAGTTCGAAGAAAATTCCACCGACATGTTCGTCGTCTATTGGTTTGGTCGCGACCACGGTTTCATCGATCCAGCCTGGTAGGCGGACGGCATTCATACTTTGCTTTTCCCTCGCAGTGCGAATAGACTATCCTTTCTATTTTCGCTGTTTTTGTCGCGGTACGCATATCCTCCGTAAATGTATGCGCAGAAGCAATCCGTGCGCCTGTTTGACACGCCAGATTTGACTTATAGGAAAATTGATGCGCCGCAATATTGTTCATATGGGGGCGGGAAGCCTTAGCTACGAGATTCGCGAGATCGTGCTGGTGGCGCGGCAGGTCCGCGAGATGGGCCAAGCCGTAACGTGGGAGAATATTGGCGACCCCGTTCAAAAGGGCGAGGTGGTGCCCGAATGGATTCGCGATATCGTGCGCGAGTTGGTGGATGACCCGGTGTCGTGGGCCTATTGCGATACCGCGGGTGTGCCGGCGACACGCGAGTTTCTCGCAGCGAACGTGAACAAACGGCCCGGTGGCGTAAAAATTACGCCGGACGATATCATGTTCTTTAATGGCTTGGGCGACGCCGTAGCGAAAGTGTATGGGTTCCTGCGGCGTGAAGCGCGCATACTTGGTCCATCGCCCGCGTACAGCACGCATTCATCGGCGGAGGCGGCGCATTCGGGCTACAACCACGTCACGTACAACCTCGATCCGTACAACGGCTGGCAGCCCGACGTCGAAGACATTCGCAATAAAGTGAAATACAACGATTCAATCGCTGGCATTTTGTTGTTGACACCGGACAATCCGACGGGGGCGGTATATCCAAGGGCGATACTCGAAGAGATTGCGCAGATCGCGCGCGAAAACAAAATTTTTCTCATCACCGACGAGATATACGCGCACATCGTCTACAACGGCAACGAGCGGTTGCACCTGAGCGAATGGCTCGGCGACGTGCCCGGTCTCGCCATGCGCGGCATCAGCAAGGAGTACCCGTGGCCGGGTTCGCGCTGCGGCTGGCTCGAAGTGCTTAACCGCGACAAGGACGAAAACTTCGCGACCTACGCGAACAGCCTGCTCGCGGCAAAACGGCTCGAAGTTTCGTCCACCACGCTCCCGCAGATGTCGATACCGAAAGTGATGGGCGACGAGCGGTATAAGGACCACCTGGCCCGTCGCGAGAAAATGTTCAACGAGCGCGCGGACGAAGCGATGAAGGCGTTCGAGGGCTGCGACGCGGTCATAGTGAACAAACCCGGCGGCGCGTTCTACTTCACCGTCATGTTCAAACCCGGCGTGCTGAACAATCAGCAGACCCTCAAGATCGAGAACAAACAAATCCGCGAGAAGATCGACCAGCTCGTCAAAAACGTCGCGCCCGATAAACGCTTCGTCTACTACCTCATGGGCGCCACCGGCATCGTCGTCGTGCCCCTCACCGGCTTCCAATGCGCCCACGACGGCTTCCGCATGACCCTCCTCGAATCCGACCCCGCCAAACGCGCGTGGATTTTCAAGACGCTGCGGGAATCGATTGAGGTGTTTATCGCTTCGTGAACCTCCGTCTAAACGCGGATCTGTTTGATAATAATGCTTCACTACGTTACCCTCGGCGCGAGCATTTGCGGGACGTACGATGAATTCAAATTTCCCTGATTCCGAAAGAACGATTCGTTGCGCAGGTTTTCCTTATGTAGGTGAGAGAAAACTTTTAGATGATGAACAGCGCAGTCTTCATCGAAAAATACGGTTAAATCTCTGCGCCGGCTGTCTTGTTTCATGCATGGTGCCCATATTCGCAATAAGCATCGCGGTCTATTTGGGTGAATTGATTCAGCGAGAACGGCAAGATCTGATAGGTTTGGCAATCGCGGTGCTAATCCCAGTGACTTTAATCACTTGCGCAATCGCAATTTTACGCGGTACCGAATTACTATCGGTGTTCCGCAAGTTATGGAAGACCTGTCGTAAAGGATATGTGCGTCAATTTGAAGGACCTTTTCAGTGGTACGACCCGACTGACATCGCATTCGACACATTGGTCAAGGAGAGTCTCCTGGATCCCATTCCCTCAGCGTCAGTGTCAATCGAACTATTCCCTCATATCGACGAAATATACGCGATAAACGGAATGGCTATTAAGAAAGCGGTGCGCTTGACAGTCACAACAGCGGCTTCCAGGCCATTAGACGCGCCTACTTGGGACCTGCCAGAATCCTGTTTGTTAGACTGTCCTACCGCAAACTTGGAGCGTCGTCGACCGTCTGAAGAAGAGTCTTATGAACTTTCGACGTACACACGTCAGCCAATGCGTTACTGGGCAGCGAGATTTGCCATCGGCGTCCTATTCATTCCGGTCACCATCTATGGATTGGTAATTCCTTTGTTGGCAATCTTTGCGATCTGGAAATTGATTTCGGCTCCCGGAATTGATTTGCTGAAACACGAGCACGTCATCGTAGTGTTTGCTGTTATCGTAACCATCGGAATGACAGGACTGCGAATCTATAGGGATCACAGCTTTTGTCGTGCGATTCGGCACGATATTGAATTCGGATGGATATTCGTGTTTTCGCCATTGCCGACCGAAAAGGTTTATGAGGAAATCGAAGGTGCTAACGTCACCATCGAGCGGCTTCCAGTGTCGGAAGCCCTATGGACAATCGACGGAAAGCCTGCTGGGTGGCGTTGCCTTCCCAAGGAAAAATCCAAGCGGAGTTATACATTTCGTCGCTGATTTCACAGCATTGGGTTGAGTTCGTCGCCGCCCCCCTCACCGGCTTCCAATGCGCCCACGACGGCTTCCGCGTGACCCTCCTCGAATCCGACCCCGCCAAACGCGCCTGAATATTAGAACGCTGCGGGAATCGATTGAGGCGTATATTGGGTCGTAAAGCTGCCCGCCAATTTTACGTTATTCTGAGTGGTCAGCGAGGAATCTGGAACTTGATCCGTGGCAACTTCTTCGACTCATACTAACATCTCGCACCGACGCGGCTACCGAGAGGTTAGTATCTCCCTTTTTTCATTGCGTACGCGAATAGGTCACATTTGGATCGATGGGCGCTAGGGGGAGTTGTGGCGCGCGGGGATTGTTTTGACGGGGTTGAAGTGCAATCGCAACATATACGTCGGCTCTTTCAGGCCACAATGTTGAGATCGAATGTCCCCACTCCTCATTGTTCAAAAAACCATCGTTGTCCGCATCTTCATTATAAGTTAAATAACGTGACATCGAACGATCATAGTTCTCTGAGTCTATGCCGGTGACCTGAAAATGTGTCGCCAGGCCTTTTGGGATGAACTCGACTGACATGTAGTCTCCGAGTGTTATGTAACCGGCAACTACTCGTTGAATACGTGCGTCAATATTGGGTGCGTCGCGTTGTATTCGCAATAGATTCGTTCGCCAAGCTTCCCAAGCGAAAATATGGCCAATGCCGGATCGTGCTGTCAGCGAAAGTTTTGGATTGCGCAACACAGCTTCAAGGAGATGTAGTTCAACTGCGTCGGGTACTCCATTAGCTACGAATTTAGGCGCGGCGTCATCATTGTAGGAGATTTCGTTTAAATCAAAAGTATATAGATCATTAGAGGAATCGATCGATGCCAGGGAAAATTCCATGTCGCCGAACATGTCGATTTTCAATAGTCCTGGACGTTCAAAGAAATGCGCGCTTATAGTGCGGTTTTTATCCATGGTTACAGTTGTTTTCGTGTCGGACCAATCCGCGTCTGGATCCACTTGCCCGCTCCAGGTCTCGAAGAACCAATCGCCGTTCGCGGGCCTGGCAGACAAAGTAATGGTTTCGTTCAACTTAAATTCGCCACTTTCGGGGATCACAAAGCCGCCGCCGGGAGGTTCAACCTCAACGGTCAACATTCTAACCTCCGCAATCCCCGCAGTGTTGACATCACGGTTAGTTCGACTGCCGATAGCGATGTCGTTCGAGTGAGCGTACCATATGCAAAAAACGATCAGAGAGCACACGCAAATGCACAGTACACCCGCGATGGCGCGCCATGAGCGGGACTTTCGATGCGTAATCATTGTGAGAATTTTAACCTTTTAGAGGTAGGCGCCGCCATTGCCGTTGGCGTTCCCGACCCAACAAGAAATCGGACCAAATAGGCGCAAGCTATCAAATGTCCGATGCGGCTTAGCAGGCGTATTCGGGTATTTACGTCACATGCCCGCCAGATGCGCTTAATCAAATTTCGCTACAACCCATTCTGCCGAAACAGTTGTTTCCAAACCGTCTTTCAATTACGATGGACTACTCAGGAGGTCATACGCCATGGATGTTGTCATACCGCTCGACAAAATGTCGGTCGCTGAAAAACTGCGCGCGATTAAAACAATTTGGGAAGACCTTCTAAAAGAATCCGCCGACGTACCGTCGCGTGCCTGGCACGAAGACGTACTCCGCGCGCGCGAAAATCGGGGAAAATAGGGACAGCCACCTATTGTTTAGTTTTATTAATAGGCGTAAAAGGGCGCATGCTACGTCGCAAACTACAATCACTTAACGTTTGCCGTGACATCGGGCACATTGTCACTGACATCATTGCCACTATTTTCGGGATCGGTGAATATGCCTTGGCGGTAAAGTTTGCTCATTTTCAATAATTGGGCAAACTCTTCGGAGCGCAATATATCGGGCATGGGATTTGATCCCGAATTGAAAAACTGAACCCCGCGATCCGTCCCCGATCTCGCCACACCCCAAAGCGCTGTGTGTCGCATATGCCGCTCTAGTTGTTCTTTTGGCCAATTCATTTCTGGGATAGTGATATTCTTTTGGTCCCAGAACTCATGTCGCGCGATGTCGCAGAGGTAGTCCAGCGCTGACTGGCTGCGAGCATGGCCTATACTCATGATGGCCGCGTGTAGAAGCATGTAATCTGTCTGAGAAAGCGTTGCCTCATTTACAGCGATAAAAGGATCGATGTATTCGCGAAGTTTTTTCTCGACCCTCGGATCCCCGGTTCTACTCAGCCACGCAATCGCCTTCTGCCGTACCCAACGATCCTCTCCAGGGTCATCGACTATCCCTATCAAATACGTGGCAACAACTTCTCCGGGAAAGCGTTGCAAGAGGTCGGTAACTGTTGTGTCGCCAAAATACATGAGCGTATTTTCGAGTACCGAATCGATCTTTTTTCGGTCCGTCTCAGCTTCGGTACCATCAGTTACATTGGCCTCTATTGCCCTTAGTTTTTCCTCAATTTCCAACAATCGTGCATCGTCATTCAGCGTAAAGTCCGGAACAATTTGGGTACCTAATATCTCAATCTCACCGTCAATAACCCGTTGAACATATCCTTTATCGATTTTACTGCCGAGCCGGAGAGCTGTGTAATATATCCCACTTGGAAATTTGTATCGGTTGTCTTGAACCGTTGATACAAGTTGCAGCGTAGACGTCTGGACAAAATCGAACATTTCGATAATTAGAGGCCCGCCGGCTATATCAGCGGGGTTAATGGAAGGGTAAGGAGCTTCCGTTTCTGCGTCAACCCTGCTGGCACCATGTCGCCCGGGCGAACGTTTCGATAATCCCCCTCCATAGTATGGACCATGCCAGATAACTATCCGTGGCAACGCGACCTCCAACCGTACACCGCTTCCGCGCGAATTGTCGAGACTTGGACCTCTAAAAGCTACTGAAATCCCCTTGCCCAAATAATTCTTCAAATCGATCAGATATAGCCGCCAAACCTCACTCGGATCGTCGATGACCAATGTTCGCTCGTGATTTATTGACGTTATGAGGGAAAGTCTTGTTTGCGCGTCCTTGGAAAGTGCAATAGTTCGTGCATAAAAAGTGAAAAATGTTCGAACGTGCTGCTGATTCTTAACTTTTTCTGGTTCGGGAATCCAGATGTTATCCAGCACAACCTCATTATATCGGTGAAAACGTTTCCCCTTGGCAAGTGTAGTTTCAATGACACACGGCCCCAGCCGGAATGCCGGAAGCGTAATATTGTTCTTCGTATACGTAAATTCTTGAGTGACGCGCGCTAACCGGTCTGTGTCTTGGACTATGTGAATATTTTGTATCTCTGCACTTGCTGTCAGACAACAGAAAAAGAAAAGAATCAGGCGTGAGATACTCATTATTGGTTTCCTTGCCGCCAGTAATTTGGCTCGATAAACTTACTATACCGTCTGCCCGTTCACTCGTCTATCGCATCCATTAGTCTATTTCGGCTATCGTACCCTGTCTCCATCGGAAGACTATGCCCTTCCGGGTCTGCTCTGTTGCCTGTTAGTGCCCGTCCATACCCGTCCATGTCCGTCCATTCCCCGCCGGAATCTACGAAAAACCCTCAAAACCCCATATTTTAATCCCACTGCAACGCCTTGGCCTATTTGATGAAGGACTTCATCAATGGACACGACAACCACAGCCCAGTCCCGAAACGACCAAATCCCGCTTTGCACATCCTGCGGAACGCCATACTCAAAACTATGGGACTATGCCTGGATCGAAAAAGTCCATGCCACCGAACAGACCCTGAACCGGCGCATCTGCGGCGCGCGGACGCAGGCGGGGACGGTATGCACGTTGGAGAGCGATCACGCTTCTGGCCGGTGCAGGTTTCATGGCGGGTTTGATTTGACGGGCGCGCCGAAGGTGAACCGGAACGCGGTGGGGGCAAGGGTTGTACTCGCGGCGGTTGATGGTGTGCGGCGAGCATTTTCCGGTGTGGAAGTCGTGTCCGTGCGCGGGTGCCGATTTGGCGAAGATGGAGCCGTGCGAGCGGCCCTTGTGCCCCTTTGAGCAGAAGGATACAACGCCACTGTCTATAGCTCGCTAAAGATGAATTCCCCGGTCTCCCTGCCGCAGTGCAACACTGTGGGCGAATATATAGGAGCGCTATTCCAAGCTACCAGAATGTATCCGCCATGGCGACCCACACCACTTATTCCGGCCATAAGAGTTATCGAATCTGCCAGCCGGATCACACCGTCATTCCGCGAGTTCCCAGTGCAAGCCCATTATTATCGGGTTCTTTCGACTACGTCGTCGCTAACTCTAAGGCACCGGAGCGCTTTCACGATTCAAGGCGAGATTTACGGTACCCGGCCATCGCGTTTTGCCTCAGCCTGCACCCCCTTGTTTCGTCAAAAAAAATTCGCGACACCCCCCTGAGGCCGCCGACTTTTCGTTCGTTGCGCTGGGGGTGCGCATATCGTATAGTTTTATTGGATGGGTGCGAATTCGGGTAACCCCCGGGCTAGCTGTGCCGCAGGTCAATTGTTGACGCTGCCGGTGTGGTCGGTATGGCGCTTTCGGGCGCTGTCGGAGGCAAGCCAAGTGGCAACTGTCTATCTGATCCTGGGTGCGGCAGGTTCGACCATTCTTATTCTTCAATTCCTTTTCTCCATTTTCGGCGCCGATCACCATGCTGTCGATGGCGGCCACGATTTCGATGCGGGCCACGACGGCGAAGTCGGCCACGACGATGCGTCGATGTTCTTCAAGATGCTCAGTTTTCGCGCGGTCGTTGCCGCGGTAACTTTCTTCGGCTGGAGCGGATACACGGCGCACGTCGGCGGCCTCAGCACGTTGTTCACCTTTGGCATCGCTTCCGGCGCCGGGTTGCTGGCAATGTACGTCGTGGCGTGGGTTATGCGCGCGCTGGCCAGCCTGCACTCCGAAGGCAATGTTGAAATCGATCGCGCAATCGGCGCGGAAGGCAGGGTCTACCTTTCGGTTCCCGCGCAAAAAAACGGCGTTGGAAAAGTCCATGTAAACGTGCAGGAACGCACGATGGAATATGCGGCAGTGACCGCGGAGGATTTCCTTCCGACCGGTTCACCGATAATTGTTGTGGGCGTAGTGGATGAAGACACATTGGAAGTGCGGCCATTACCGCGCGTGGAGGAGTTGGAATAATGGAATGGGGAATGGGTCTCGCCATAATCATCCTGTTGATCGGCGTGCTGTTCACAAGCTTGGTGATTTTTGTCGCGAAGCGCTTCAAACGCTGTCCCAGCAATCGCGTGCTCGTTATCTTCGGTAAGGTCTCGGGCGGCGAGTCGGCGCGGTGCGTACACGGCGGCGCGGCTTTCGTGCTGCCATTGTTGCAGGATTTCGCGTATCTCAGTCTTGAACCCATTCAGATTGAGGTGCCCTTGAAAGATGCACTATCCGCGGAGAATATCCGCGTGAACGTGCCCAGCGTGTTTACTGTCGCAATCGGCACGCAAAAAGAATACATGCAGAATGCCGCAATTCGCTTGCTCGGGCTCAACGTCCTGCAGGTCAAGAAGCAGGCGGAAGATATCATTTTCGGCCAATTGCGTCAGGTGATCGCTTCGATGAGCATCGAAGAGATCAACAAAGACCGCGAAAAATTCCTCCACAGCATTCAGCAATCCCTCGAACCCGAGCTGCGCAAGATTGGTCTCGTGCTGATTAACGTGAATATCACCGACATCACCGACGAGTCCGGCTACATCGAGGCCATCGGACAAAAGGCCGCGTCGCAGGCGGTGCAGCAGGCGCGCGGCGACGTGGCGGAAGAAGTGAAGCTCGGCGAAGTGCGTGTGGCGCAGGCCGATCGCGACAAGCAGGTGCAGGTGGCCGATGCAAGCAAACAGCGGAACATTGGTATCCGCGAGGCGCAACGCGAGCAAGCCGTGCGCGTTGCCGAACTGGACAAGGAACAGCAGATTGGCGAGCAAACCGCGGCGTACCAGCGCGAAACCCAGGTAAAGGAAGCCGAGCGGATGAAGCGCGTTTCCGTCGCCGAGGCGGAAGCACTGGCCGTCAAGGGCGAAACCGACGCCGAACGGACGAAGCGCATCGCTATCGCGGAAGCGAATGCAGTTGCAATCACGGGAGAGAATACGGCGCTTGCCACGGTGGCGGAATCAAACGCGCAATTGCATGTAAAACAGGCAGAAGCTTACCAGATTGCGGAAACGCGCCGCCGCCAGGCCGAAGCTTCCGTGCTTGAGGCGCAGAATCATGCCATGGCCAAAGCCGCGCTCGCGGAAGCGGCGCGAATTGAAGCGGAGCGGCGCGCGCAACTCGAAGCGCCGGCAAAGGCGATGAAGGCGCAAGTCATCGTGGATGCCGAGGCAGTATCAGAGCGGCGCCGGATCGAAGCGCAAGGTGAAGCGTCGGCGATCTTTGCAAAACTCGAAGCCGAGGCCAAGGGCCAATATGAAATCCTTGCAAAGAAAGGTGAAGGCTTGAAGCGCATTGTCGAGGCCTGCGGCGGCCCGAACCAGGCGTTCCAAATGCTGATGCTCGAGCACCTGGATAATCTCGCCGATTCCGCGGCCAAGGCCATCTCGAACATCAAGTTCGACAAAATCATCGTCTGGGAAGGCGGCGGCGAAAAGGGTTCCAGCACCGCGAACTTCATCCAGGGCATGGCGCGCACGCTTCCGCCCATGCTACAGGTGATGCGCGATATCGGCGGCATTGAACTGCCCGAATCCATGATCAAACTGCAGGGCGATACGACTGATGGCAAGAAAACGAATGGCACCCCTACTCATGATGAGAAGGAATCGGAGCCGGCGAAAAGTTAGTGGGGTGGTTTTATTTCTAATACGGAGGGCGGGTTTTCCTATCCGCCATAATTTTAATTAAACAAATCAATGGCGGGTATGAAAACCCGCCCTCCGTTAGGTAACGCGCGAAAAATTTTCTCAACTCTTGAACTGAATCGAATACAGGTCCGCATCTCTCATGACAAAACGCAGTCGTACGGTCTTTGCGGCAAGCGACGAAACGTCGGCGTTGCCTTTCCAGGTTACGGCGCGCGCGATTTCGTCGCCGATGAGTTCATCGCAGTCTTCGCGGGTGAATCCGGGGATTGGCGCGCCTGCCGCGTCCTGAATTTCAATCCACATGCTTCCCGCGGCCGAGGTCGCGAAATTGAGGAGGAGTCGACTACCGTCGAAGGTAAGCGGCTTCGTGATCATCTCTCCGCCTTCATAAGGCGCGTTCACCGAGGCAAACCCATCAGTACGCATTACTAGGCGTTGCAGATGGTGGGAGTTCTGTCCGTAATTTCGCTGCACATACATCGACATCTCATTTGGACCGGTGGGCACGACACCGCGCGCAGGGTAATTTGTGCGAGATGTCCAGTTGTTAGCGCCGATACCTGGGCGGATGAACGCTTCCATGAACGTCCGATCATAGTGCGCGCCGCCGCGCGACGTAAGCAGCACCGCATCCGAACAATCGCCGCTGTACATCGCCAAGCCACCCAGCTTCGTCATGGTTTCTTCGGATACAACGCGACGGCCCGGCATGAATCGCGCGGCAATAGCGATATAGAGGTCCGGCGCACGGAAATAGGGCGTGGTCTGATTGGTATATAAATGTTCGATAGGAGCGTCGCCATACTCCATCGGTTCGATATCGCTCCACGTAATGAAATCCGGGGACGTGCATCTGCTCACGGCGCGAATGCTGTCGTCGATGAGTGTCCGTAAATAGCACACGTACTGATTCTCGCTCTCGGACCAGAACGCCACATTTTGCGAATCAAACCTGCCCTGTGTAATCACGGCTTCTTCCTGGATTTTCTGCCAATGAACACCATCGGCGGAAACAAACGCGACCAGCCCGGATTCCAAAGTCCCGCCCAATGCTTTGTAGCGCTGGCCAGGTTCAACGCCGGGGCGCGCATCAAGGAACGGCGCAAAATTATGCGATAGCGGCTCAAACCCGTGGAGGATTACGTTGTTGTGCGTGGTTCCATAGACCTCGAACAGGCCAAGTTCGGGCTTGGAAAAATGTATCCCATCTACGCTCACCGCATAGCACGTAGACTCTGACGCCGACCCGTCATTCAACGCGTCCGGCAATCCGCGATAATAGAGGCGATAGAGTTCGCCGTCCTTTATCACAGTGGCGTATCCGCCGTATATGCCTTCCCACGGTTCGTCGAACTTTAGGACAGTCTCAGCCGGAGAGGGAGGGTGCAACCTCAACGTGGAACTGGTGAGTGATTCGATGAGGTGGTGATCGACAAACAATTGCAGGCGAGACCCAATTTGGAGTGCTTCCGGTTGCGCATGCGCGCATGTGACCGTCATGAAAAGGCTGGCGATGGACATGGAAAGAAATAGTGACCGTAACATCGGTTGCCCTCCCAGAAATTGGATTCAGGTAGCGTACCATAAGCCGGGCGCGCCAATAGTTCGCGATTAAATGAACACGGCAGTCGCACTTATGCGCCAAGGCGCTGCGCCAAATCCGCGCGGAGCGCCTTGGAGTGCGACGGCGGGTAGTCGCCGCTTTCCATTTCCTGGGTAAGGTCGCTTCGCAATAGAGCGTGATTGGCTTGGTTTCGGTTCGAGTGTTCCCGAAGCCTTCAAATTTATTGGAGGATTTCGAGTACGCCGAAGTGAAAGCGGCGCTGATACGCCGCAGTCCAAGGCGCTGCGCGCGGTCAACTGACGTCTAGAAACCGTTTTCTGGGTAAGGTCGCTTCAGAATTAAGCGAGTATCCCTGATTGAATCAACATTACGGCGCATCTATGATTCGCACGGGGCTGAACGAAAACCAATTGGAGCATCGCATGAACGCGATCATTCTTGTATGTCTCGTTGCGCTGTCCGCGGACCCGGTAGTTCTACCCGGCGCGGACGAGCAGGGCTACACGCTTCCCAACGGCTGGCGAATTACGCCACTGGGAAAATCTGTGCACACCGAAGACCTGCTATTGAATATCCAGCCATCGCCCGATGGCAAGGTCATGATCGCGCAACATGGGGGATACAATCCGCATGGCGTTGTCGTAATAGATACCGCTACGGACGAAGTGCTCCAACGCATCACGCTGCCTTCGGCATGGTTTGGCCTTGCGTGGAATCCCAAAGGCAACCGGCTCTATGTCTCCGGCGGAAATAACAAGGGGAAGGATGGCGCAGTTGCGCCGATTTATGAATTCGAATACGCGGATGGAAAACTTTCGGAAAAACCCATTCGTACCTTGCTTGAAACCGTCGCGCCAAACGAAATTTATTGGGCGGGGCTAGTACACCATCCGGTGAAAGAATTGTTGTATGCGGCAAACCGCACCGCGGGCGATATCGTCGTTTTCAATACCGGCAGCGGCGAGGTGGTAAAACGCATCAGGGCCGAGGTCAATCCGTGCGATCTAATCCTTTCCGCGGATGCATCCCGTCTGTACTGTTCAAACTGGGCCAGCGACAGCGTGAGCGTCATTGATACCGAGCGCATGGAAGTGCAGTCAACCATCGCGGTCGGCGACAATCCGAGCGACATGGTGTTGCATTCTGACGGAAGACTCTTCGTCTGTTGCGCGAATGACAACACCGTGATTGCGATCGATACACTGACGGGCCGCAAAACAGAAACTATCGTCACCTCGATGTTTCCAAACGCGCCAGAGGGCTCGACGCCCAATGCGCTCGCGCTCGATCCAGCAGGCAAAACGCTATACATCGCGAATGCGGACAACAATAACGTGTGCGTGGTAAACGTCGAAGAATCCGGTGAAAGCGACGTGCTTGGCTTCATCCCCGCCGGCTGGTACCCATCGGCGATTGCCGTCAGCCCGGACAATTCTAAGCTCTACATCGGCAACGCCAAGGGCAATGCTTCGGCTTCCAATATCCGCGGACCGCATAGTCCATTGCCCGACGGCGACGAAGGCAAAGGCACAGTCAAAAGTCTTATGAAAGGCACGATCAATATCGTCGAGATGCCGGGGCAACGCCGCAAGCTGCGGGAACTCACGCGCCAAGCGTACAAGAATTGCCCGTACAACGACGAATTGATGGCCTTGGCGCGGCCCAATACCGGCGCGGCGAGCGTGGTGCCGCGCGCAGCCGGTCCCGGCTCGCCCGTCAAGCATGTGATCTACATCATCAAAGAGAACAGGACCTATGATCAGGTCTTCGGCGATATAGAAAAAGGCAACGGCGATCCGCGTCTCGCTATCTTTGGGGAGGAAATCACGCCGAACCATCACGCCATAGCGGAACAGTTTGTCCTGCTCGACAACATCTATTGTGATGCGGAGGTCAGTGCGGATGGACATCAATGGTCCAACGCCGCGTACGCGACCGACTATATGGAAAAAATGTGGCCCGCGGGATACGGCGGCAAAAGCGATTCACCGCGGTCCGCGGCAATACTTCCCGGCGCCGGTTACTTGTGGGACCAATGTCACCGCAAAGGCTTGACGTACCGCAGCTATGGCGAGTTTGCATGGCGCCAAAGTGAATCCGAAGACATGGCGCCCTATGATTCTGGCAGTAATCTCGAAGGACACGTGGCCCCCAAATATCTTTCGTGGGGCGCGCGCGACTACGAAAACGCAGCGGAGTTCATTAAAGAGTTCGATGAGTATGAGAAGAACTACGACAACCCCGATCCAGCCAAGCGGCTGCCGAACTTCATCGTCCTCGCCTTGCCCGAAGACCATACGCGTGGTACGCGGCCTGGCGAACATACGCCGCGCGCAGCCGTCGCGAGCAACGATTACGGACTGGGCTTGATCATCGAGCGCGTATCGCACAGCAAGTACTGGCCTGAGCTTGCCCTGTTCACCATTCAAGATGACGCGCAGGATGGCCCGGATCATGTTGACGCGCGTCGAACTGTCGGCTTGGTGGTGAGCCCGTATGTGCGCCGAGGCACGATTGACAGCACGTTGTACACGACCAGTTCGATGTTGCGCACCATCGAACTCTTGCTGGGTTTGCAGCCGATGAGCCAGTTCGACGCCGCGGCCACGCCAATGTATGCGTCTCTTGGCGACAAGGCGGATTTAACGCCGTACACGCATTTCGAGCCGCGCATAGACATCCAGGAGAGAAATCTCGCCACCGCCTGGGGCGCGAAGGATTCTTCTGAAATGGACTTTACCGAATACGATCGAACGCCCATGTTCGCCTTGAATGAAGTGGTGTGGAAGAGCGTCAAGGGGGGCGATTCGGAAATGCCGTTGCCCGTGCACCGCTTCCACTTCGCGAGTGTGTTCACGGAAGTTGAATAAATCGCGCGTTGGCAAGCTCCCCTGCAAACCGGCTACCATACGCGGTTTCAAGGGGAGTTGTTTGAATGAGCGAGATGCAGCGCGTTGCGGTGGTGATGGCCGGCGGGTCGGGCGAGCGGTTTTGGCCGTTGTCGCGAAGGACGCGTCCCAAACAATTGCTGAAACTAACCAGTCCCGACGACACCATGCTCGCCGAAGCCGTCGCGCGCATGACGCCACTGGTCCCCATCGAACACATCTACGTCATCACCGGCGAACATCTTGTCGAACCTATTCGCGCATCCGGCTTGCCCTTGCCCGCCGCGAATATTTTGGCGGAACCGGCGAAGCGCAACACCGCGGGCGCGCTTGCATACACGGCGGCGGCGCTGCTCGCGCGTTATGGCGGCGATGGCTCGAATATCAGCCTGGCGGTTACCACCGCCGACCACGACATCCGCGAACCGGACCTGTTCCGCATGACAGTCGATGCGGCGATGTCGTCCGCCGAACGCGACGACGTCCTGGTGACGCTAGGCATAGTTCCCACGCGCGCGGAAACCGGCTACGGCTATATCCAGATCGACGACGAAACAACGAGCCGCATTTTCAATACGGTGTCCGTCACGCCCGTGCGAGCGTTCCACGAGAAGCCGAGCCGCGAACGCGCCGAGGATTTCATTGCGCAGGGAAATTACTTCTGGAACTGCGGCATGTTCTTCTGGCGCATCTCGACGTTTCTCGGCGAGCTCGACCATGCGCGGCCGGCCCTCGCGCAAGCCGTTCGTGACATGACTTCGTCCATGAGAGCAAACGACCACGCGATGGTGCGCAACATTTTCGGGACGCTCGAAGATATTTCAATCGACTACGCCCTAATGGAACACGCGCGTCGCGTCTCCATGGCGCGCGCGGAATTTCCGTGGGACGATGTCGGCGCGTGGACCGCGCTCGACCGTTCCTATTCCAAAGACGAACATGGAAACGTCGTTGTCGGCGATCCCGTCGTGGCCGATTCTCGGGATTGCATCGTCTACAACGACGCGGGCGCGGACGCCATGGCGGTCGGCGTTGTCGGTGTGAAGGACCTCGTCGTTGTGGTCACCAGCGACGCCGTCCTCGTGATTCCCAAAGACCGCGCGCAGGATGTGCGGCATGCCGTGCAGGAATTAAAGAAGCGAAACGGAAAACAGTTGTAGGGAGGGCGCGCGCCCGCGCGCGCTTGGCATTCACATCACTACTACGAGATACTTTGGCGCGTGGGGACACGCGCCCTCCCGCTAACCAAACACCACCTTCAACGTGCGCAATTCATACGGCGTTACGGATAGCGTTACCGAGTTGCCCTTCATCGTCACGGTCTTGTCATTCTCCTCCATCAGATCGCATTCCATTACTTTTGACGGTTTTTGTCCAAAGGTGATCGTTATTGGGCCGCGCTGTCCGTAGGCCTCATACAACCGGATGACGAGCGCATTGGAATCTTCCGCCTTTTTGATCCAGTCCACGATGATGTTCTCGGCGTCGACGCTTGCAAACGACGAGACGGGGGAAAGGTCTCCGTTGTGTGCTGTCGTGGCTTGAACTATGAACGGCGTATTCAATTCGAGGCCCTGCTGCACCGTATCGTTTCGCCAATCGTCCGTGTGCGGATAGACCGCATAAACGAATTCATGCGCGCCTTCGTCCGCCGACGGATCGGGATCGGTGGAGGACCGTAACAACGAAATACGAAGCGTGTTCTCCTTTACGTCGTGCCCATACTTACAGTCGTTAAGCAGACTAACGCCGTAGTCGCCTTCCGACAGATCGACCCAACGCAACCCGGTATTCTCGTATCGCGCACGATCATGCAGCGTGTTGTGGTGCGTGGGCCGTTCGATCGCGCCGTATTGAATTTCGTATGTTGCGCGCGCGCAACGTATCTCGACAGGGAACGCAACCTTCAACAGCACATGCTTCTCATGCCAATCGACAGAGGTGGCAAACTCGACGCGCGGCGTGTTCGCGTACAACGTAATATCCTGCGTGATGGTGCTGCGTTCCGTCTTCCGTACCACGCGTACAACGGCCCGCACCGGACCGTTTTCGACAATGCGCGCGCGCTCCGCCGTCACAGGTTCCCACATCGTGCGTTCAAAATTGTGGTCAAAATCCCAAGCGTCATGCAGGTGCGGACGATCCTCGAACAGTTGAAGCACATTTCCGGGCTTGTTCTTCGCAATCGTCTCCCGCTCGGCCATCTTGTCATACAACCGCGTGATCCGCCCATCCTTGTCGAACCTCACCTCAAAATACGGATTCTCAATTGAGTTGGCGCCGGCGCTCAGGTCTCCATTAGCCTTCGGAGCAGGTCTGCCTGTGACGATGCGATAAACCGCCCAGCCCAAAGGCGGCACGCCTTCAACCTGAAACAATAAAATGCTCTTGCCCGTCCATTGGTGCGGGACCGGTTGGCCGCTGGGATCGAGCACGGCGATGTTCTCCAGGCGCTTTTCCAATGCTATTTCCGCCGCGCCGCCGCGCACCCAACTCAAAGTGTTGAACACAACCATCGGCGTGCCGGCGCCGGCGGAGTCGATTGTCTTGCACACAGCGTAGATCGCCTTGTCGCGGACCCGGTGCACTGTTTGCAAGGCCTCGGCGTAATCACGGTCCGTCTGCTCATATACCTCAGTGATCGACGACCCTGGAAGGATGTCATGAAACTGGTTCGTCAGAACCGGCTTCCATGCCTCCCACAACGCCGCATGGTCGTACTTCGCGCCGTCCAGCGTGGCGATTGCGCTAAGAAACTCCGTATCGTGCAGCGCAACCTCCGCTTTCCGATTGTTGCGTTTGGTGCGCGCCTGGGTGGTTTGGCACGCGCGATGTAATTCCAGATATAACTCCCCGTTGTACACCGGCAACGTATGTTTGGAAGACTGCGCCTGCATGCGATCAACGCTGTCCTCGAGCCGTCCGAATTCGCAGCGCGGCACACCGGCGATATTCGACAACCGCTTCCCGTGCTCGATCATGCTCATCGTCGGCCCGCCGCCGCCGTCGCCCCATCCAAACGCAAAAGGGATTTCCTCGACGAATTCTTTCTGTTTGAACTGCTTCCACTGCGCGATACATTCCTTCGGCACGGGATTCCCGTTGTAATTCAGCGGCGGCATTACCGCGAAAATACGGGTGCCGTCGATGCCTTCCCATTCGAACATGCTGTATGGGAACGCCGTAAATTGCGACCAGTCGATCTTCGTCGTCACGAACGCCGTAAGGCCAACCTTGCGCATAATCTGCGGCAATGACCACGTGTAGCCAAATGAATCCGGCACCCACGCGATATGGGAGCGTTTGCCGAATTCGCGCTCGAACCATCGGTTTCCATATAGATACTGCCGGATTAATGACTCGCCCGCGGGCATGTTGTGGTCGGGTTCGATCCACGGCGCGCCGCACAGTTCCCAGCGGCCTTCCTTGACGCGCTTCTTGATGCGCGCGAAAAGCTCCGGATGGTTTTTCTTGATCCACTCGTACTGAAGCGGTTGGCTGCACGAAAAGTAAAATTCGGGATACCGGTCCATCAGCGCAAGTATGGTTGAGAACGTGCGCGCGCATTTCCGCTGCGTCTCGCGCAGTGGCCATAGCCACGCCGTATCGATATGCGAATGCCCCGCCAGAATCAGCTTGCCCATGCCCGCGCTTTTTTCGTAGTCCTTCAAACCCGCGCGAAGAAACCGCTGCGCCTTCGCGATAGACGCGAAATACGCGGGCGTGCTTTTGTGCTGAAGGTCCACCATGTAGATCGATTCATCCAAAAGCTTCATGAAATGCCGCGCGGTCGTCGAGTTCATGTCGAGCTGTTCCCACACTTCCAGCGCGACAACGCAGTCCCAATAAAAATCCCAGACCTGCGTGTTGATTACCGCGATGTCGGCATACGCAAAATGATGGTAGTGATCGTGGCGTGTGCCCGGCGTGGCTTCGAGCGCAATTTCAAATGTCTCACCGCCCTTCGCCTTGTCCAACAGATACAGTTCGTCGTGGTGGCGATCAAGGCCCTGCATCGGCGCGCCGTTCACATAAGCCAGCGCTTCGCCGCCTTCGATCATGTCCGGTGCGCCGAACACAAATGGCGCGGTCGTCGTGCGAATCAACGCGAGCACGCGCCGGCCCTTCATGCTTTTCGGCACGACCGCGCGCATGCGAAACCACGTCGTCTGATCATACCCGCCCCAGCGCTGCCCGATGTCGAACGGCTTCCACCCATTTTCCGGCGCCCGCTCCGGGCCGCGCCGGAGTCCCGTCACGCAGCACGCAATCTTCCCGATGGGTTGCCGGTCGCTGTATATGGTTTCGCCAATTTCACGGATGCGCACGCGCAACTGCGCCGCTTCGATGCTGCGTTCGGTATCGAAAAAGGGCATGACAAGTTCCTTGGGTTAAATCCTGGAGCGCGGGATTATAGCGGCTAGGCGTATCTGGTTTCCTGATTCTCGCGGAATGTTAGTCACCGGCCATGAAAAGGTTGCACCCGCTGCATCCCGGCCCTAGAGTGGGGAGATGCGATTTTTCTCCATTCTGATTTTCGTGGCCGCTGTCCCTGCCTTGGCTGACCGGCCCAATATCCTGTTGATCACCGTTGATACCCTCCGCGCGGACCGGCTCGGCTGCTACGGATACGGCCTCGCCCGGACGCCCGCGATTGATGCGCTCGCGGCCGCGGGCGTGCGTTGCGCCGACGCAACCACTACCGCCCCGATCACGATGCCCGCTCACGCATCGATCATGACCGGGCTTCTCCCGCCAGCTCACGGTGTCAGGGACAATGGCGCGTACATGCTCGCCGATGAACATCGCACGCTTGCGGAAATGATGAAGGACAACGGCTACCGCACCGCGGCATTTGTGTCCGCGGTCGTCCTCGGACGCCGCTACAATCTTTCGCAGGGGTTCGATACGTACGACGATCAACTGTGGAGTGAAGACGAACCACGCTTGTTCATGATCCGTGACAGACCGGCCTCGCGCACCGCGGACCGCGCACTGGAATGGCTACAGGATTGGAAAGCCAACGCCGGTGCGCCGTTCTTTTTGTGGGTCCACTTCTTCGATCCGCACCAGCCGTACGAGTCCCAGTACCGCAATCGGCACCTTGTTCCTATGGCCTACGACGCAGAAATCGCGCAGGCGGACGAGGGCGTCGCTCGGCTCACACGCTGGCTGGAAGCGAACGGACAACTCGATTCTACCATCACTGTCTTCACGGCTGATCACGGCGAAGGGCTCGGCGAGCACGGAGAGCAGACGCACGCGATTTTCGTATACGACACGACAATTAAAGTTCCGCTAGTTGTGCGCTACCCCGCATTGCTGCCGTCGAGCGTCTATTCAGGTCCCGTGCGAAACATAGACCTTTTTCCCACCTTGCGCTCGATGGCAGGCATTGCCGATGACACGCCAGTGCAGGGTAAAAATTTATTGCCCGCGCTCCGCGGAGATGTCCCGCCGCCGGAATTGCCGCAATATGCCGAATCGCTGCTATCGGAAGCCGGTTTCGGCATGGCCCCGCTGTACAGCGTTCGCGCGGAAGGATTGAAATGGATTCGCGCGCCAAAGCCGGAGTTGTACAATCTCAATATCGATCCACGGGAACTAACGAATACCTACGTTGCATCTGACGGCAATGCCGTGCGAATGGACGCGATTCTCCAGGAGATTCTGGATAAATCCAAACAATTCATGCGCGGAAAACCGGCGAACCCGCTGGACAACGAGACCCTCGAATCTCTTCGCGCGCTGGGATACGCCGCGTCAGAACGGGAACGCAAAGCCGTCGAGGGGATGGACCCAAAAGACGGACTCGCGTTGTACGCGAAACTCGAACAGGCGCGGCATGCGGCGCAACGCGCCGAGTATGCGCTGAGCGAAAAACTGTTGCGGGAACTGCTCGACGCGGCGCCAGGCCATGTCACAGCGCGTAACGTGCTAGGACTTGTGCTCATGCGGCAAGTCCGGCTTGACGATGCCGAGCACGAATACAATGCATCATTGAAAACCGACCCGGCGCAGGCGCGCGTCCATCACATGCTCGGTGTTATCGCAGTGCGGGGTTCGGACTTTGAACAGGCCAAGCGGCACTGCGAGCGCGCACTCTCGAATTCTCCGCACTTGGTCGAATCGATGGTCATCCTCGGTTTTGTCGCGCTTCAACAAAATAAACAAGACGAGGCGGAAACCTGGTACAAGCGCGCGCTCGAAGCCGATCCCGCGATGCCGCGCGCGCATCTCGCCTACGCCGATCTCTATTTTTTGCAAGGAGAATTCGCGAAAGCGCGAACGCATTATCAGCACGTGCTCCATGCGACGCCCAATCATTTCGCGGCGCTGTTACAGGCGGGACTGTGCGCACAACGCATGAACGAACCCGCGTCCGCCACGTCCTTATTCGAGCGCGCGCAACTTCTGCGTCCGGATTCATGGATGCCCATGTACAATCTCGCCTGCGTTCAGGCCTTGAAAGGCAACATCGAGGAAGCCGTGAGCTTTCTGGCACGCGCGGGAGCGCTCGCCCCACCCGGGGCGCGAATAGACGAAGTAGCGCTCCGCGACGAGGATTTCCGCGCCATTCGCGAGGACAAGCGATTTCGTAGCGTGTTGGAGAACCTCAAGAACGAACCGGGCCGGTGAACATTGGCCTGCCGGTTTGTTTCGTTTATGATTGCGCCCATTATGGAAAGATGTCCATGCCAAACAATCGCGTTCCAGTAGATTTATTCGCGCTCGACGACGAATTGACGCCTGCGCAACAAGCCATCGCGCAACGCGTCCGCGCGTTTGTCGATGCCGAAGTATTGCCCAATATCGCGGACTACCATGACCGAGAAGAACCGATGCGCCATCTCACGCCCGCGCTGGGGAAATTGAGCATCCTCGAAATGCTGCTGGACGACTCGCCAGACCCCGTGGCCTACGGCGCCGCCATGCGTGAATTGGAGCGGGGGAGTTCCACGCTGCGCAGTGTCATAAGTGTGCAAGGCGGATTGGTGATCTACCCCATCAAGACCTTCGGCGCCGATGAGCAACGCAAACGCTGGCTCGCGCCGTTAAGCAAACTCGAAGCCATCGGTTGTTTCGCGCTCACCGAGCCAAACTTCGGCAGTAATCCCGCCGGCATGGAAACTCAGGCAGTCGCCACAACCGGCGGATTCACGTTGAACGGCCACAAACGTTGGGCCACGAACGCCGTCGTGGCGGACATCGCGATTGTGTGGGCGAAACTCGAAGGCCGCGTAACCGGGTTTCTCGTCGAACTGAATCTGCCAGGCATCGAAGTGCGGCCGATAAAAGGAAAAGTCAGCTTTCGTACGAGCGAAACCGCGGAGATTCTCTTTCACGATGTCGCACTGCCCTCGACCGCGCTGTTACCCGGCGCCCGCTCGCTGGGCGCGGCAATGAGCTGTCTGAACCAGGCGCGCTACAGCATCGCATGGGGCGTCATCGGCGCGGCACAAGCCTGTCTCGAAGAGACCATCGCGTACCTTAAGCAGCGCCCGCAGTTCGACGGCAAACCGCTGGCCAGCCATCAATTGATCCAGCACAAACTCGCGTGGATGGCCGCCGAACTCACGGCCATGCAGCTAATTGCCCGGAGACTGGCCGATATCAAGGCGCGTGGCGAGGAAAAACCCGCGCAGATTTCTCTCGCAAAGATGATGAACTGCCGCAAGGCCATCGAGATTGCGCGCACCTGTCGCGAACTCCTCGGAGCCAATGGCATTCTGACAGCCACGCACGTGATGCGCCGCATGGTCGATCTCGAAACTGTGATCACCTATGAAGGTACGGAACACATCCACACGCTAGTCCTCGGAAGCGAGCTTACCGGCATCAAGGCGTATTCGTAATCCTATGTCCATGCAGCACGAACGGATTTTTCGCGTGCGACACTATGAATGCGACGCATTTGACCGTGTCAGTCATACCAACTACCTCCGCTACATTCAGGAAACTGCGATGGACGCAAGCGCAGTCGCGGGATTCGGGGGCGACTGGTACCTCGCGAATGGCTTTATCTGGTTCGTGCGCGACACGCACATCGAATTCTTTCAACCCTTGCGGTACGGCGATTCCGTGCGCGTGGGCACTCGTGTGCGCAACATGCGCCAGGCCTTGTCCAAGCGCGTCTACGAGCTCCACCGCGTGGCCGATAATGCGCTGGTCGCGCGAGCGGAAACGGATTGGGCATTTATTGAAAGCGCGAGCGGCAAACCCGCGCGTATCCCACAGGCAATCCGCGATGCCTTCTTTCCCGGAAGCGTCCCGTCAGACGAACCGCGCGACCGGTTTCCCGCGCCGCCATCTCCGCCCGCGGAAGCATTCACGCAACGCCGCCGCGTCGATTGGCGCGATATCGACCCCGCGCACCATGTTAATAACTCCGTCTATCTTGCCTACAGTGAAGACTGCGCCGTCGAAGCGTTGCGCGCGTTTGGATGGCCACCCATGCGCATGCGCGATGAGGGATTCACGCTCGACATGAAATCTTGCCGCCTCGAGTATCGCGCTCCAGCGATGCATTCCGACGACCTTGAAATCACGACGTGGTTTTCCGATGTCACGGAATCCACCGCGCTGCGTCATGTTGCCCTGCATCGAATGCGAGACAACGCCGAACTGGCGCGCGCGCGGATACAGGTTTGTTGCACGGACAGCAACACCGGTTCTCCGCGCGCATTCGACTCGGCATTTCTACACGATCTGCGGCATGGCATGTGCCACGGCGCGCTCCGATGATCAATCCCCTTCACGAGCAGATTCGCGCCATACTTCAGAACGCAGTCCTGCAGGCGCGTGCCCCCGGTGCGGTAGCGTACGTTGGCGACCTCGAACATACGCACGCGCACGTGGCCGTCGGCGCGCGCCAGACTGTGCCTTCTGAATTGCCCGCCGAACTCGACACCATCTACGACCTGGCTTCCGTCACCAAGGTAATGGCAACCGCGACCTCGATACTCCTCTTACACGAGGCGGGCAAGCTCGATATCGATGCCCCGGTGTCGTCTATTTTGCCCATTCCCGCGTTTAGCGCCATCTCGGCGCTGCACTGCCTCACGCACACCGCGGGTCTCAATCCCGGACGGCCATTTTACAAAGAGCTCAACACCATCGACGCCATGCTGGAACGCTATGCCGCGATTTCACTCACCTGGCCCCCCGGCACGCGATGGCTCTACTCTGATGTCGGTTACATGATACTGGGACGTATCGTCGAGCGCGTTTCAGGCATGACACTCGATACATTCTGCAAGAAACGAATCTTTGATCCGCTCGAACTCAAAAACACCGCGTATAACCCGCCGGCCAACTGGGCCGATCGGTGCGCGGCCACCGAGCAATGTCCATGGCGCGGAAAAATGATGCGCGGCGAAGTACACGACGAAAACGCCTACGCCGTCGGCGGCGTCGCGGGTCATGCCGGACTGTTCAGCACGTCCGGCGATATCGCGGCCTATATACGCGCGCTGCTCACCGGCCGCATCTTAAAACTGGAAACTGTCGCCCTGATGAGCGAACTCGGCGCAACCCGCGCATGGCCCTGGCAGGGACTCGGTTGGCAACTCGACGCGTGGACCACGAAAAACTTCGGATTTCTGCCCACGCGCGACTCCATGGGACACGCCGGTTGGACAGGAACCTCAGTCTGGATCGATCAACGCACCAGTCGCTTTGCCATCCTATTAAGCAATACCTGCCATCCTTCGCGAGCTACACGCGACAACGAATCACTTCGTAAAGTTTTCTATGGCGGCATCGGCAAACGCTACTATCCCGAATCAGCGAACACACACACGGGACTGGATCGGCTCGTCCGAGAGGATTTTCGCGATCTGCGCGGTGAGCGAATCGGTCTGCTCACGCACCACGCCGCGATAGATCAGCTTGGCCGGCATGTTCTCGATGTCCTGGCGCTTGCGCCCGATGTGCGCCTCACCCGCCTGTTCAGCCCCGAGCACGGAATACGGGGTCAGGCCGAGGCCGGTGCCGCAGTCGGCGCACAACGATCTGCCGTTCCCGTCGTGAGTCTCTATGGAAACCGCACAGCGCCCACGCGAGAGGAACTGCAGGGACTCGACGTATTCGTAATAGATCTCCAGGACGTCGGCGCGCGGTTTTATACTTATCCCGCCACGATGAAGGCTTGTCTGAAGGCGTGCGCGGAGGCCAAACTCCCCGTGCTCGTGCTCGACCGTCCCAATCCGATCGGAGGAGCAATCATTGAAGGCCCGATCGCGTCCCGCACGGACAGCCTCGTCTGTTGGGGCGCGGTGCCTACCCGGCACGGAATGACGATGGGGGAGATCGCCCAGCATTTTCGCGACACGGAACTCAAAGAACTCGGCCTCAATCTGAGTATCAGCATGCTCGATAGCTGGCCGGTCGAGCGCATGTTTTCGGAGTGCAGTTTGGCCTGGCTGCCGCCGTCGCCGAACATTCCCACTCCCGAAACCGCGTTGCTGTACAGTGGAACTTGCCTGTTCGAGGGCAGCAACCTTAGTGAAGGCCGCGGGACAGACGCCCCATTCCTACAGTTTGGCGCACCCTGGGTGAACGCGCGAAAAACGCTTGAGGCCGTCCCCGAATCAGTGTTGCGGGGTGTCGAGATCGAATCGGTCACTTTTACGCCCCGCGCCATCCCCGGCAAAGCCGCCCAGCCCAAATACGAGAACGAGCGATGCGACGGTTTCCATGTAACGGTGCGCAACGCTCAGCTCGCGCGTCCGCTTTCCCTCGCTATCGGAATGCTCGTTGCGCTTAAACGCACCCACCCAAACCATTTTGCGTGGGAAAATTCCTTCGACCTGCTCGCGGGAGGACCACACCTGCGCTCGTGCATCGAACGCGGCGATGACGCAGAATCCATTATCGAAGGATACGCGGCGGCCCTTGCATCCTACGATGCCGTCAGGCCGAAACTGTACGTCGAAAAGTTGCCCCTGACTTGAATTCAAGCGACCGGTTCGGAAGCTTCGTACAACACCACGTACAACAGATCCCCGGATCCGGCGCGTCCGCCCGATTCGTGGCTCAATACCGCTTTGATATCACGTATCGTCTTTACGCGATGCGCATTGTTCACGACCCAGCCATTGACAGCCGAATCCATCTCATGAATCTTGTCTTCATACCCTTTGAATGTCTTCACGTAAACCATCGGCTTCCTCCTGCAAACGCACAGTGTATCAAGTACGTTCCACTGCTTGCACGTCTTGCGCTATACTCTCGCGCATGGGAAGGGGAAACGTCGAGCTTACCGAGGGGCAACAACGCCGGATCGCGCGGTATCTCCGCGAAGTCGGCGAGCACCTGCATGACTTGCCAGGCGACCAGCGCGAACGCGCATTGTCGCGGCTGAATGAACGGATCGAACGCGAGCTCACGCGCACTGGCGATCCCGCGGGCGATGAATTTCTGGACCGATTACTCGCTGGCTATGGTACGCCCGCGAGCCAGGCCCTACGCATCGCGGACGCGCAAGACCCCGAACCCGCGACGTTTCTCGCATGGAACAATCGTCTTTGGCTCGGCGTATGCGCGGGCATCGCGCGCCATTTCAATCTTGATCCAACGGTTGTGCGAGTGTTGGCCGTCCTGCTCGGTTTCATTCCCTTTGTATTGCCCCTGCTCCTATGGGCCTACCTCGGCTTTTTTGTCTACGAGTATTACACCGTCCAGGGCCGCGGGTTGGATCGGGTCGATGCGTTCAAAGTGCTGCGCTCCGGCGGCGCGCTACTCGGCATCGCGATTCTGCTCCACGCCGTCGCGCGCTTCTTTCTGTTTTTCATTGACTACGCTCATGTGCAACTCATGCGCACCAAACTCGTCTATCCCGCCGACTGGGGCTGGCTGACGGAATACACTGGGACGCTGTTCTTCTTCGCGCTTGCACTCGGCGTGCCATTGACCGCGATTGCCGCCATGCCGGTCTCTGCGAACTGGTCGGGCACGCTTCGCAAGACTGTCCAGGCGGGGCTCGCGATATACGCGGTCTTGCTATGCCTTGGCGTTGCCTGCGCTATCGTCGGCGTCGTATTGGCGAATGCAGGCCAAATGCCTGATACTCCCGGACTGGACGCGATTCTTGATTTGGCGCGATAATAACGGTTCAGTCGCCGTGGCTTGTCAACACCACCATTGACTTGGGTCGCACCAGAATCGCCCCGCCGGCCTGCACGCGCAACGCATGCTCCGCATCGCTTACCCCCGATGCGCCACCCTGCCATGTATCAATTCTCACGCGCCACAGTTGGGCCGGCAGTTTGAACCGCTCAATCGTGGCGGATGGATTGAATGCGCAATATAGCGCAACGCCCCCGTTTTCGCTCCCGTTGATCCAATACCCCAGCGGCAGGCTGTCCGGCGTCCAGGTCTGCGGCACGCGAATCGTGTCAAACCACGAAATATCAGGGTCGCCACCCGTCTTCGACGGAAGTCCCGTAAAATAGGTCTTTCTCGAAAACACGGGGTTCTCCCTGCGAAACGCGATGAGCTGTTTGCAGAACGCAACCAGTTCCCCATTGGACTCAAGAAGCGACCAGTCCAGCCACGCGATTTCGTTGTCTTGACAATAAGCATTGTTGTTGCCATGTTGCGTTCGGCCAAATTCGTCGCCACCCAACAGCATGGGCACGCCCAACGATGTAAACAGGGTCGCAAGAAAATTCCTTTGCATGCGCAGTCGCAAAGCCAACACCGCGGCATCGGTTGTTTCGCCTTCAACTCCGCAGTTCCAACTGTAGTTCTCGTTCAATCCGTCGCGATTGTCTTCGCCGTTGGCGAGATTGTGCTTTGTGTTGTACGAAACCAAATCGCGTAGCGTGAATCCGTCGTGCGCCGTAATAAAATTGATGCTGTGCAATGGCGTGCGCCCGTCGTCGCCGTACAGGTCCTGGCTGCCCGTGATGCGAAGCGCAAAGTTGTTTTTGGCGCCATGATCGCCCCGCCAGAACCGCCGGACGTCGTCGCGGTAGTGCGAATTCCATTCCGCCCAGGCTTCTCCCCCGAACGCCCCAACGAGGTACCCCCCGCCCAAGTCCCAGGGCTCGGCGATCAGTTTCACCTCGCGCAGAATCGGGTCCTCGGTAATATGCTCGATGAGCGGACCCTCGTGCAGAATATGCCCTCCGCGATCACGCCGCAGCACGGACGCAAGGTCGAATCGAAATCCGTCAACGTGCATTTCCGTCACCCAATATCGCAAGCTGTCCATGATCAGATCGCGAACGACGGGGTGATTGCAATTGAACGTGTTGCCGCAGCCGGTCAGGTCGCGGTACGCCCCATGATCGTCGAGAATGTAGTAGATGCTGTTATCGATGCCGCGAAACGATTGGGCCGGCGCAGGCGCGGCTTTTTCCGACGTATGATTGTAGACGACGTCCAGAATCACTTCGATACCCGCGTCGTGCAGCGCCGAAACCATGTCACGGAATTCGTTCACCGCCGCGGCAGCGTCGCCGTTCGTCGAAAACCGTGTATCCGGCGCAAAGAATCCGACCGTGTTGTATCCCCAATAATTCGTGAGGGCCCGGTCTGTCGCGGGATTCATCCGTGGCAACTCCCGTTCTCCACACAGGAATACCGGCAGCAATTCCACCGCAGTGATGCCAAGTTCGAGAAAATAAGGAATTTTCTCCGCCACACCCTTGAATGTGCCGCGCGCCTGTACCAATGATGATGGATGCGCCGTGATTCCCTTGACGTGGATTTCATAGATGATAGTTTGATCGATGGGAATTCGGGGCCGGTTATTCACCGCGCGTCCCGGACCGTCCCGCATGACGACACTTTTTGCCCGGTGCGTGCTCGGATCGCCCGCAATACTTCGCGCGAACGGATCGAGCAAATGTTGCGTGCCATCAAAAAAATGGCCGGCGCGCGGCTCCTGTGGGCCTTGCACGCGGTAACAGTAAAGCGTTCCTTCGCCCACCCCTTCCACGCGAACAGTCCATACATCGCCGATCCGATCTTTTTTGGGATCAAGGTGTGCTTCAAATACCGGAGAAGTCGCGTTAACGTCGTCAAAAAACAAAAGCCAGACCTGCGTTGCATGCCTGCTAAACAGCGCGAACTGTACCCCCGTCCCGTCCAAAATCGCGCCCATGGGCCGCCCGCGACCGGGCTGGACTGTCAACTTCTCAACGTCGATCAATGCCGCTCTCTTTTGCTCTTTGCCCCGGCTCGATTGTGCCCTATCCCGTGGATTGGCAGCAATGTTTCTCTTACGGGGTTGCTGTTTCATCATCCGCTTCTTCGGATTCCCATTGCTTGAGTTTGGTTAGCGCGTGCCGGCGCCGCCGCAAGTACGCCCAGATCGTCAGTATCGCCATAATCTGGAAAGCGGAAAGTCCGGAAACCACCGAATAGGCAATCGCTGACCAACCCAGCGAACTATTCCAGGAAACCGCAAAGTCGTGCGGAATTTGTCCGAGTTCCGCCTCAACTGCTTCGCCGAAAGAACGGCTGTTCAAGGATCGCACGAACGGCCAAAATGCGCCCTCGCCCAATTCCCGCATCAAGTATTGCGTCATCGAGTACGCCTGCGCGTAGGCCTCGCCAAACTCCATTTCCTGACCCGGCTCAAGAAATGAAGCTTCCAATTCCCGGTAGGAAAGCGTCCGCCCGTTCAGGTACATGGACGCCACCGTTGCGCGGCTCGCCCAACGGTTTTCGCCGGACAATACCATTGCGATGCCCTCGTTCAACCATCGGGGGACGTTGTCCGTATTTACGTTGTGATGGAGCAGAATATGCACCAGTTCATGGCGCAATGTGCCCGTATAGTCCGCGCCTTGTGGTGCAATACCGGGAGTTTTTATCGCGATGACATCTTCATTAAGCTTGGCAACGCCAACAATAGATTGAGTCGCAAGGTGGCCGGCATACACCGCGAACTCGTCGTAACTTGCACAGAGATGGACCGTGATGCGTTGCGGCGTGTTGGGAAACTCATCTTCAAACTGCGTTTGCGACGCGATCAGCGTTTGTAATGTCGATTCGGCGAGTGCGGCATCTTGCGGTTCATGATAGACCTCGTATATGCCCCCGGTGAGCACGTCGCCAATGCAGGGCATTGATGCGAACAGGAACAGCGCAGCAATCGCCATGAATCTCAAGTAGACTGACCAATCGTGTTCATGGATTTGATAACCGCGCTCGCGCGTTCGAGCGCCAATCGGGGTTGCGGTTCGGCAACATCAACACCCTCGGTAAATTCGCCATCGCCGTCCACGTAAACAACATAGGCTTCCTGGGCCCGATGGCCCGTGAGCGACTCGAGCGCAGCGGCGTACAACTGAAGTTGGAGACGATGCTGCGCGCGGTCCGTTTCAGTGGGCGTGCCCGTTTTGAAATCAAGCAGAACGGCATTGTCTATTACCGCGTCAATCGCTCCACTGATCAATACGCCATCCGTTTGCAGCAGAAAGGGCACTTCGCGTTCAAGCGATTTCGCGTCTGCAAGTTTCCTGCCCAGCGCATGCTCCCGGATTTTCCCGGCAACGCGCAAGCAGTCTGCCGTAAGGGTCAAACCTATTTCCTCGGATACTGCCGCGCCGCGAAGCGCCAGTGCAATAGATTCGGCGGGATCGCGCTTGAAATCCCAGCGTTCCAGAAACGCATGAATGACGGTGCCGCGATCTCGCGCGCCGAAGGCACGCGGCACGCGCACAGCGACGGCGACCTGATCGAGCCCCTGCGCTCCCTCTGCTTTGGTGATTGCCGTCGCGGCAACGCGCTTGCTTGCCACTGGTCTCGGCGTCACCGGTCTAATTCGCCGCTGAAGCAACACTGGATCAAATGTATGATTCAAAGGAGTTTTTGATGCAGTCCTATTCGCCGGATCGAT
>JAWXCN010000082.1:0-26870 GCA_034408725.1 Candidatus Hydrogenedentota bacterium | reverse complement strand
CATCGCGCCTTCAGCAATCTGGTTGTACAAACTGACCTCAGTGCGGCGCGCCAGGCGATTTTATGCACGCGCCGCAATGAGTTCAGTTTGCAAGAACAGATTGCTGAGGGCGGGATGCGCAAGGTCCTGACCGACGGGTGCGAGCACAACTTCGGCGTAAGAGGTCAACTCGATGTTACGCGGCCTGTCCGAGCGATTGGTTAGGGTAATCCGCCGAAGCTCGATATCGTCCTCGGGCGAAACACTGATCTCGGTATGCGTTTCAATCTCGTCGTCTCTTCTGCGAAATTCGGCTTTTCCCTGGGCAAAGATCGCTTCATAGGGTTTCGTGGACTTAAGCGCCGGTTGGTGTGCGACGGACCAGTAGCGTCCGGAATCTGTATCGCGCAAATAGCAGAATGTGCCCCAGCAGTCGCGCGTCGCATCCTCGTGCCAGCGGGTGACGGCAAAATCGCCCCAGCGGCTGTAGCCGCCCCCCGCGCTGCTGACCATGACGTGATAGCGTCCATTGGACAGCAAGTGTACTTCCGGCGCGGACCCTCCCGGATCGGAAAACACCCGCGTGGAATCTTCCGCTCCAGACAAGGCGGCAATTGAAGTGCTGGCTTCTACCGCGTGCGGATAGATTGGCGCGGTCGTGCGCGGTACCCGCTCCTGCAACAGTAATTCGTTCGCGCGCAACGCCGGATCGGCCGCGAAACGGCGTTGCATCGGTCTGTTCAACAGAACATGGCTGAACGCCAACAGGCTCATCCCCTGATGGTGGGCCATGAACGATCGGACGGTCACACTGCTGGCCCCGCGCGGCAGCCGGGTCGCCGTGTAGTCGATTGCCTCGTATAAACCGTAGGCGCCGGCGCGGCCTTCGCTGGCGAGGCGTTCCAGGTTTTTGCACGCTTCTTCGGGCGCAACCATCAAGGCAAGGGCGCTGGCATACGGCGCGACAACGAGATCGTCGACAAGCCCGCGTTTCAAACCGAGCCCAGGCACGCCGAAGCCGCGGTACTGATAGTTGAGGTGAACGTCGAGCGTGTTGTATCCGGATTCAGAAACGCCCCAGGGTATGCCGCGCTGTTTACCGTATGCAATCTGGCGGAACACGATTGCCTTGCACGTCCGATCCAGCAGTGTATTCTCATACGTGGGCATCACAAGCAACGGCATCAGATACTCGAACATCGAACCGTTCCAGCTCAGCAACGCCGGAGCGCCCGTAGACGTTGTCAGCATGCGCCGCATTGCAAACCAATGTTCCTGGTCCAATTGCCCCTGGGCGATCGCGAAGTAACTGGCCGTTCGCGCCTCCGAGGCCAACAGATCGTAGAAGCCCGTGTCCAAACGGTGGTCGGAGACGTTGTAGCCAATCGCCATGAGATCGCGGGTCTTGTCGTACAGAAACCCGAAGTCCATGCTCGCATGATCGAGGCACAGGCTGGCAGCTTCTTCGATATTGCGAATGCGTTCGATGGCGGTGCGCGACGCATCCGATATGGTACGGCGCAACGCCGTGAGCCATTCCATGCTAACCGCGCCAGCCGCGTGGACGGCAACAAGTGCGGCGTCAATCCGCGGCAGCAGGGAATGACGCGATTCGGCCACCTGGCGCAACGTAGGTATCCTCTCGAGCCGTGCAAGCGCGTCGCGCAATTCTTCAAGCTGCGCACTCTGTCCGCCGCTTGCGGCACTCCACATTTTTTCCGGTGCGGACTCGAGCAGCACCCAGGGCGCGGTCTGCGCTAACTCCTCCTGGAACCCGTGGATGGTTTTGACGAGCTTGGCCGTCCACCACCGGCCTTCGGGCGACCCGCAATCGATCTTCTCAAGCGCGTTCACCGTATCGGCGATGCGATTGAGCAGGAGCGCCGAACCGCTGAGTGAACGTGAACCGTCTGTCGCCAGCGCGACGATTTGTTCCGTGAGATGCTGGCACTCGCGAAGCTGCAACGAATCCTTTCCAGGCTCCTGCGTTTCGATGGCATGGTGAATCACGTCGTATAGCACGCTCGCCGTATCCTGGATGCCCGTAAAGACACTGGCCGGAAACACGCGCGCATCAATAAACTCGAGCAGCCCGCATCGCAGGATCAACAGGTGCATGGCAAGGTTTCCGCTGTCCACCGTCGAAACATAGTGGGGCGGGAGCGGACGAAGCGTCTGGGTGTCATACCAGTTGTAGAAATGGCCGCGGTATTTTTCGAGACGGCCCATCGTGGCGAGCGTATTTTGCGTGCGCAGCAGGAGTTCTCCGGTCGTGCAATACCCAAAGTCGGATGCCGTGAGGTTCGCAAGCAATGCAACGCCGATATTCGTGGGGCTGGTCCGCGACGCGATGGCGGCCTTCGGTTGCTCCTGGTAATTGTCTGGCGGCAGCCAATTTTCTTCCGGTGTAACGAATACCTCGAAATACCTCCAGGTCTTGCGGGCGAGTTTGCGAAGGAACACAAGCTGGCCCGTGTCAAGGTCTGGCTTGTAGACGTGCAGCGTTCGACTCACCCACCACGCGATGACGGGGGAGAACAGCCACAATAGAAGTAACGGCGCCCCCGCGATGAGATAGCCAGGGTGGACCATGGCCGTCGCAATTCCCAGTAATGCCGCCGCGGCGGGTCCCGCCCACATGGTGAGCATATGGCCAGCAAGCGACGTTCGGGCGAACCGTTCGGCGTCCGACGACGTCGTCCATTCCAACATACGGCGGCGTGTCCACCACACGCGCGCCAAGGTGCGCGTTACCGCGTCAAGGCTGAGAAACGCTTCGTAGGGCAGGAAGATGATATTGAACAAAACTTGGGCCGCACGGTGCGCCATGTCGGGTTGATACGCCCGAAAGTGAGTAAACCAGTCGAGATCAACCGGCTTGCGCGCCAATTCCGCTATCGCGGAAAGCAGGGGGGCAACCACAAATACGGCAACGACGAGACCGGTCGCGTACGCGGCAAGCAAGGGCCAGGAAAACAGCCAACCCAATGTGAGCAACGCAATCATCGCCGGGGGAACCAGACTACGCCGCAGGTTGTCGGCGATTTTCCACCAGGACAGCGCCGATATTGGGTTCTTCACGGACCGCCCTTCCGGCCCGTGTACGCGCGGCATAATCCAACGCGCGATTTGCCAATCCCCACGAATCCACCGATGCCGGCGGCTTGCATCCACTGCATACCGCGAAGGATAGTCTTCGTAAAGTTCCACGTCGCTCATTAGCGCGGAACGCGCATACGCGCTTTCAAGCAGATCATGACTGAGGATTGCGTTCTCTGGAAAATGATCGCAGGTCTGATGAAATGCGTCGACGTCGTAGATGCCCTTTCCAATGAATGTGCCCTCGCCGAAAACATCCTGGTAAACGTCGGAGACGACACGCGTATACGGGTCCAGGCCGGAATCAATCGCAAACAGGCGGACAAACCACGACTTGGATGCCGTCGGCAGGCTTATGGCCACACGCGGCTGTAAAATCCCATAGCCCTCGACCACGCGCCGCAGCCGCGCGTCGATCACAGGGCGGTTCAAGGGATGGGCCATTGCGCCGGTGAGTTCACGAGCGGCGTCGCGCGGAAGCAACGTGTCCGTATCAAGCGTAATGACGTATTGGATTTCCGGAAGCACCTGCACGTCGCCCACGACTTCTGAAAAACTGTCGAACGATCCCCCGCGAAGAAGTCCCGTAAATTCCCTTAGCTTGCCTCGTTTCCGTTCGTATCCCATCCAGACCTTGTCCGCGGCGCTCCACTTGCGCGGGCGATGAAACAGAAAAAAAATGTCCCGCCGATCGTCCGCGTACTTTTCGTTAAGCGCCTCGATGCCTTCGCGCGCTCGGCGCACCAGCGCTTCGTCCTCCGGCAGGATTTCCTGTGATGCGTCTTTCAAATCCGTAAGTAGCGCGAAGTGGAGGTGCTTGTCGCTATTCCCGACATAGTGAACTTCCAGCCGATCCAGGAGATCGTGAATCCCCTGCTTAGACGTGATCAGGGTCGGGATGACCACCATGGTGCGGTGTTCACGCGGAATCGCCGCGCGGAAATCCATTCGGGGCGGCGGCTTTGGCGCAACGACGATGGTGACCAACCAGTTAACGACGTTAATCGCAAATTGCGTGGCGCACATGAGTGCGGGCGCCGCGATGGCGGCCAGCATCCATACCGGCGCTTCACCCGCGCCCGTCCATTGGAAAAACGCCAAAATCACGCAAAGCGCGAGCGCTGCGATTCCCGACACGTAATACAAAAGAGGATGCCGTTGAAAAGCCCGATTGATCTTCATCGAGACCGGCGCGCGCATCCGGGCGCGCCGCTCCAGTTCGTCGCGGCCCTTGTCAATCAGGTAATAGCCCACGTGGGCACAGCGGTTCCCCGGTTCGCGGACGAACGCGGCCTCGGCAAGACGGACTGCGTGAAGCGCAACGTCCGCTTCGGGAAGTCCGGCGTACTTTGCAATTTGTTCAACCACGTGACGATAGCGGTCGCGCGTGACAAACCCCATGTCCGCGTACACACCGCCGGGGTCATGGCGTAAAACACTTTCGACAACGCTTTGGCTTTCGACAAAATCCCGCCAATCCGTCGAACCGAGCAAACGAAGGCTCGTAATGCTGTTGCCAATTGACACCTGGTCCGCCGCCTGGGTTTGGCTTTCGATCTGGACCAGTTGGCTGATCGTCACGCCACGTTCGGAAAGGCGGTGTTCGAGCCAGCCTTGCGCAAACGCGAAATGAGGACTCTGCCCGTGCAGGTGGCGTGTCAGTTCCGCGACGAACGTGCTCGTCAGCGGCGGATCCGCGCGCGCCATGTCCGCAAGCACAAGGACAAGATCGGTCGGGTTCTTCTCGACGATGGTGACCATCCGGAGGGCCCACTCGGTCGCTTCATCCCGATCGCGCAGGCTTGCGGCAACGCGCACCGAGACCCGCCGAAGGTTCTCGATAAGGGCAAGCCGTAACATGATCGGGATCGCCCAAAGTTCGCCCAGGGTCAACGGCGTGATGGTCTGGTACGCGGCAATGAAAGCGCCAAGGCTGGCGTTATCGATGGCGCCATCGGCGTGAGAAATGAGTTCAGTCGCGATGCCATACACGCGGGGCATACCGGCCGCAGGGCCGCTCGAAAGCTGTGGCAAAGACTGGCTGAACGATCGCGGCAAATGCCGGCGCGCGGCGCGGATTTGATCTTCAATGGCGTAAAAACTGTCGAGAAGCCATTCCGCCGCCGGGGTAATCTGGTATTTTTTTTCGACCGCGATGGCGAGGGATTCATAGGTCCGGGTTAGAACCCGTTCGTTCTTTTCAAGACGCGCTATCAGCCGGTTCGGGGTGCGGCGCGCTGCGAGTTCGTGCGTTGCCGCCACCGCCTTGGCGTGCAACTCGAGTTGGTGCACGCTATACAGTTCGGCGCGCAACGGCTGTTCATCCGCCGAAAAACCGATCCCGTTCCCGGTAACTGTGTGATACACGGTTTGATACCAGTTCGAGAGCCGTCCGAATGTTTTTGTCAGCGGCGGAAGAGTGGGTGGCATAAATGCGAAAAAGTCCCTTGCTGTCTGCTGCACCTCGAAATAAGGATAAAATGGACAATATCCTGGACTTTGCCAGCGATTTTATTTGGCATATCCGCTGATTGCCCTGCCCCCAATTCGACTTAGTTTTACATAGATAACCTTGCGGACGGATGTTGTAATCCCAGAAGTATCCCGTTGAGCGCTCTATCCATTGGTGTCCATAAGGGTTGTGACGGATTCACCGTTTCGCGCGTCTCGCTTTGACAGAGCGGTTCCATTCGAAAAGATGTATCGCGATAACCAAAGTTCTCTGTTGATCGATTGAAGCATCCATCAACTCGTGGCGCGCCCGCCACGATTCACCCTATTTTACATTTCCGCTCCACCGAATACCGTTCTTTCAGCTTTTCCAATCGTCCTACATCATTTTGAAACCTTGTCTTATGTTCCTGTTTGCGGAATCGGGGTACAACCATAGGTAGTTGATCAAGCAACGCACGGTCAACAAGCGGAAGAAAAAATGAAGGAGACTCCGATGGGCCTGATTTTGCTAATTATTCTAATCGTGCTGCTCGCCGGCGGCCTCCCGGCGTGGCCGTACAGTCGGGGTTGGGGCTATGGACCGAGTGGCGTCCTGGGAGTTGTGCTGGTAATCGTCGTGGTGATGATGCTCTTGGGCTATCTTCCGCGCGGATTCTAGCACCCGCATCGGCATCATCAAAAAAAGGAGGATCATCAATGTCGTGGGACAAGGTCGAGGGAAGTTGGAAGCAGTTAAAAGGTGATGTGAAAGAGCGTTGGGGCAAATTGACCGACGATGATGTAAGCGAGGTTAACGGAAAACGCGATCAGCTCGCCGGAAAGCTCCAGGAAAGATATGGGTATGCGAAAGATCGGGTCGAGCAGGAGCTCACCGATTTCATTAACGGGCTCCGTTCCTAACCGGAACGCGGTCGTACTTGAAAGGTGACGATTATGAAAGGCTTAGCAGCAACGTTAGCAGCGGCGTCCATTGTACTAATTGGCGGGTGCGATAGTGGCACGCCAGGCGGTCCGGGCGTAGACAGGACCGTAGAACGAACGACGCCAGTGACGACGGAACCAATGACCACCGAACCAGTTCGTGACGGTGTCCGCACCGAAACCGACACGTCTTTGTTACAGGATACCAGCACGAAAGTGTTGGGACCCAGCGAAAACACGTTTACCTTGGACGTTCCGAACTTGGCCACAAACCTGAAGCAAGGCGAATCGAAAGCCACCCAAATCGAAATCAATCGCGGTGACAATATGAGCCAGGATGTTACGCTCGAATTTGCGAACGTACCTCCCGGTGTGACCGTCGAACCAGCGTCACCCGTGATCAAGAACGGTGAAACCGAGGCCGACGTCATGATCACCGCGTCAGCGGACGCAGCAGTCGGCGATTTTATGATCAAAGTTAACGGTTCGCCCGCCGTCGGCGCGGAAGCCACAAACGAATTCAAGATTTCCATTGAAGCAATATAACGGCAGGAAACACGGCGCACGCCGTGCCAAAGCGACCAATAACTCGAAATCAGAGTTGTGAAAGGACAGTCATGAATACGACCTATCCCGAAGTGGAAAATAGCATCGGCATGGCCACGGATGCGGCCGACGCCATCGGCGACAAGGCAGTTTCTGCTGGCCATCGCGCCAAAGATGCGGCGTCTGCAGTCATGCGCAAGGCGAGGATGCGGCGGCGTATGTCGGCCACAAAGCCGAAGACGCGACATCGTCGCTGGGCGGCACCCTGAAATCAATGGGCGAGTCCGTGCGCGATAAATCACCCCAAAGCGGTATGGCCGGCACCGCAACCTCTGCGGTGGCGCACTCACTCGAACGCACGGGCGACTACCTTCAAAGTGAAGGGCTCAGCGGTATCGCCGACGATTTGACCAACGTGGTCCGCCGCAACCCAATTCCGGCATTGCTTGCCGCCATTGGCGTGGGGTTCCTCATCGCCCAAGCCACATCACGAAGGAGCTAGGGCGGGATGGAGCGCGAAGCCAACGTGCACGCGAAAGCGCCTGTGACCCACTTGGTGTCTGGCATTTTCGATGATGCACAGGAACTCGCCCGTCAGCAATTGACGCTCCTGCGGCTCGAGGTCGAGGAGCGGTTGAGCGCGGCTAAGTCGGCAACGATTTTGATGGCATGCGGAGGTCTGCTCGTCCTGCTGGGCGTGGCGCTTTTGTCTTTCATGCTGGTCTACGTGCTGGTGGCGCTGTATCCCTCGCTCCCGCTTTGGGCCTGCTTCGGGGTCGTAGGAGCGCCAATCGCTCTTACCGGAGGTGTCGTCGCGTGGTTGGGAAGTAGAAGTATACGAAGTGTTGGCGCCCCGTTCGTGGAAACGAAACGGGCGATGCAGGAGAACGTCGAATGGATAACGGCTCAGAGGAAATCCGTCAACGCATGATGGAACGCCGGGCGGCGCTGACAGACAAACTGGATCAACTGGAGCAGCAGGTGGAAGGCACTTTTAGTGATGCGAAGGAACGCGTGAATGACGTGATCGACACGGTAACCGATACTGTGGACTCCGTTCAACGCACGTATCATGACGCAAAGGAAAACATGTCCAACGCAGTAAATATACGGCGGCATGTTGTCCGGCACCCTTGGGCCATGATCGCTGGCGCGGCGGCGGTGGGGTACGTGGGAACGGCGTATTTGCGGGATCGTCCAAATGGCAATGGTTCTCACCCCGCTAACGGCGGTGCGTTGACCGATAGGTATAACGGGTTCATGTCGGTGCTTGCCGATCCAGAAATTGGACCGGTTCGCATTGTCGAGAAAGCTGTTCCCATTAAAGAAAAAACGCCCGCCCCCGCTCCCCTTGAAACCCAGCTCGACGTCGAGACGGTGAAAGACGCGAGAGAAAAAATGGGAATCCGTATGGGCGAAATGTTCCACGACGAGATTCAGTTGCTGAAAGGGCTCGCACTTGGGACGTTGTTCGGTATCGTCCGGGACCTTGCGATGAAATCCGCGCCCGCCGCGATCAACCAGCCGCTGGAAGATGCAATCAATCAATTCACCCTGAAATTGGGAGGAAAACCGATTCGCGGACGCATACTTCCCGACAGTTGGACGTTGCGGCGCCCGAGTACGACCGCACCGGCGGAACCACCCGCATACGCGCCCGATCCGGGCGCGGAGCAGGCCTGATTGTCGTGGCATAAAAGCACGGAGGGGGTCTTGTGGGTAGATCGTTGACGGCGGCTCCCTGGCAACGGGCGGTAATCGTGCTGAGTAACACGGTCGTCTTCTTGGCAATCGTGGCGATCCTCTATTTTGCGCAGGCCATTTTTATCCCCATTGCGCTGGCAATGTTCCTCACGTTCTTGCTGACGCCCCTTGTCAAACGCGTTGAGGGCCTGCGCGTCGGGCGAGCAGTATCGGTCGTCCTTGTGGTGAGTTGCGTTTCGATTGCTTTCGGGGCAGTCCTCTGGATTGCAGTGGGCCAGATTTCGAGCTTGGCCGGCGAACTTCCTGGATACACCCAAAATATCCGGAACCGTATTCGAGATATACGCATGATGAGCGAAGGCGCCACCATGGACCGGTTGGAATGGATGTTTGGGGAAATCTCGAAGGAATTGAATTCGGAACCCATTGAAACCATTGTTACTGAAACCACCATCGCGACTGAGACCACTGCTGATACTGAGACTACCATTGCGACTAAGACCACTGCTGCTACCGAGACTACTGCTGCTACTGAGGCTACTGCTTCTGGCACCGATACTGACCCTGTCGTCGCCAGACTGGAAAGTCCTACCTGGATGGAGCGCGCGCCGTATATCGCCGGAGAAGTTTTGGGAAGCGTAGTCAGTTTCGGGCTCGCGCTTGTCCTGGTGATTTTTACGCTTCTGCGGCGCGAAGCATTACGCAACCGCTTCATCTGGCTTGTGGGCGACGGGCGGATGAGCGCTACTACCAAAGCCGTCGATGAAGCGGGCGAACGCATCTCGCGCTTTCTGTTCATGCAGTTCATCATCAACTCGACCTATGGCTTGGCCTGGGGTATCGGCCTGTACGCCATTGGCGTCGCGTATGCGCCGTTGTGGGGATTTCTGGCGGCGCTCCTGCGCTATGTGCCATACATCGGTGCAACGATTGCCGCGATACTTCCGGTTGTGATGAGTTTCGCGCAGTTCACAGGATGGTGGCAACCCCTCACCGTAATAGGTCTGCTGATTGTTCTGGAACTCGTATCCAACAACATTATGGAGCCACTGCTCTACGGACGCAGCATTGGAGTTTCCGAAGTCGCGATGATAGTCTCGGCCGCGTTCTGGACGCTGCTGTGGGGGCCGATTGGCCTCGTGCTTTCCGCGCCGCTCACCGTGTGTCTGACCGTGCTGGGCCGGCATGTCTCGCGACTGGAATCACTCGTCGTGATGATGAGCGATGAGCCGGCGCTCGCCAACCACGTGACGTTCTATCAGCGTCTGCTCGCGCACGATCATGATGAAGCCGAAGGATTGCTCCTGGCCGAGGAAAAAGCGTCGCCGGGGACTTGTTTCGACAGTCTTGTCGTGCCTGCATTGACCTATCTCAAACGGGATCGCGCCGCCAACGAGCTGACGAAAGACGACGAAACTTTTGTGCTCCAGTCAATTCGGGAAATGCTCGAAGATTTTGGCGACCGGAAACGGTCCGCCGACGCGCCGATCGAGAGCGAATCTCCCCGGTTGCCACGCATCCAGGTGCTCGCATGTCCTGCCCACGATGAAGAGGACCGGTTGGCGGTGGAATTATTCGGTATGGCGCTCGACGAACGGCAGTGGGAAGTCGAGACCATTAGCGGAGAAACGCTCGTCTCCGAAGTGGTTGAGCGGGTTTCCGAGGGCAGCGCCCAATTGGTTTGCATCGCGGCGTTGCCGCCCGGCGGACTGGCGCATACGCGCCACCTTTGCAAACGGCTGCGGGCGCGGTCTCCCGATGTTAAAATTCTCGTTGGCCGCTGGGGAGCGCGGGGAAATCCGGAAGCCATCCAGGAACAATTGCGCGAAGCGGGCGCGGACAACATCGCGTGTACGATTGCGGAAACGCAACGCCAACTCGAGAGCTGGTTGCCGGTCGTTGTCCAATCAAATCAGAGGCCGGTAATCGCCTCGGTAGTGTAAGACCTCAGGTCTTAGCGCCTCCCAAAGGAAGCGATTGCATAGATGGCGGCGGCCCGAAGGGACCCTTCGGGCCGCCGCCGTTATTTCTTCGAGGGTGAATTTACCGCTGCGCGCTACCTGCGGCGTCTTCGATGACTTCACCACCTTCCTGAATGTCGCGACCCGCACCTTTCACGGTGTTGCAACTGAAGGAGCCGATGCTCAATACGGCAATGAGCGCGGCCATTACGAGATGTTTCCAACTAGACATGTAGTTCTCCTTTTCAGACTGTCCCGAGTTCCTTGGTCTGGGCCTGTTGTAATGGTTAACAAGCCCGGCCGCCATCGCCCTTCCGGGCGCGGCAAACTTTGTTCCCCCGTCTACACCCAAAAGCCGAAGATTACCGGAAATAATGGGAATGAACGGCAGGTAATAGGGGTTCTTTACTGTGGAACCAGTGTGGATATATTCCAGCACGTTAACGAGAGGAGTTTTTGACATGGGTTTACTCAGAACTGGAGCCGCCGGCGCTGGCGCCTGGATGTGGGGCGGCGGCGTCTTGGGAACAATCGTTGTATTTCTCGTCCTGTATTGGTTGTTGGGTGCGTTAGGCATGAGCTGAGGCACATTCCCTCCGAATTCGTGGGCTGCCGGGATTTGCGTTCCGGCGGCCCTTTTCAATGAACCTGATTGGTTTCCCGCATGAAATAATGAACCGGTTCCACGCCGGAAAAACACGCCAGCGAAGAACCGGAGAGATTCAAACATCGGCAATAACCGCCACGTTCGCCGTTTCCTATCCGCCAATGGCAGCGTTATATGCGCTGAACGGGACCAGGGACGCCGCTCGAAAGCTCGCTAACGTTTTGCCGCAAGCTGCATGGGCGTCACGCAGGCTGGCGCCAAAGCCATCGGTAACGCCGTGGGCTCTTGGGCGCGCTGTTCGATGCGTTTGCGCAACATCGCGAGTAGCCGAGGTTTGATGCTCCGATGCAAATCCGGCTGGTCGGACAGCTCCCAAGCCCTCGTGAGCACGTCCCTTGTAACGCTTCGCGCGTGTTCGCGATTGTTCGTAAGGCGTAACGCTACCGAAAAGCACAGCGGGACGTGCGAAAGAAGAAGCTGTTCAAACTGCCGCTGTTGATCACTCATTATCAATTCTCCTAGTTCAGATACCGCGTCCCCGGTGACCGTTTGTCACCAAGTGCGCTGGACACCTTCCCACCACCCACTTCAAAGACCGGGAATACTTCATCGAATTCCAGCCTTTCATCTACGGCACTCTGTCCGTCGAGGGGTGAAGTATACGTATCACGTCCAGACCGGAATATCGGACGAACGAGCAAGTTCTTGTAGGAAGAACACTGTCAACGGCGAAATAATCGAAATTCTATGCACGGTAAGCATTTACAGATGAAAAGGTACTTGGGCTCAGAATAAAAGGTTGTAAATTGTCGTACAATTCTCATATTCTGCAGAGCGGCGGGGCGGCAGCGGAGGGCACGGTAAGGGATGATTCGGGACGACAAATTATCGCGTTTGCGGTTTTCCATTCTCATCGCCATGTGCGCCGCGTTTGCAATCGAAATCGCGGCGAGACGGGTGAACGACTCCATCGTATGGGGGCCGCTGTACGCCGATTTCCTGAGTTTGATTGCCCTCCTGCTATTGATCTCCGCGGCACTCTATTTGATATTCCAGTTGAAAGGACGCCACCTTCTGCAAGGAATGGTAAGCGTTGCGACGGCGTTTTTAATGCTCTCGCAGGTGGTGGCGATTCTGCGTAGCGCCCCGTTGGAGGGTGGGATTTACGCTTGGGCTGACCAATGGGGTCCAACAATCGAGAACCCCTTATTGTTGGCAGGTCTCGTGTTGTTGCTGACAACATTTTATTTCGCGCTCCTCGAGACGGTGACGACGAAGGCGCAGTTACGGCTCGAGCGGACAGCCCTGGTGAAAGAGATTGGAGAGCGTGAGCGGGCGCAACTCGAGTTGCAGCAATCTCGAGACGAGTTGCGCACCTTGTCCGCGCATGTGGAAACCGTGCGCGAAGATGAGCGGGCGCGGCTCAGCCGCGAGTTGCACGATGACCTGGGCCAAACGCTGACAAGCCTGAAGATTGAATTGGCCAACCTGCGCCGGCACATCTCGAAGCACGCGAGTCCGGATACAGCGGCCCTGGAAGCTATTGCATCAATGAGCGAACAGGTGGACGCGACCGTACAGGCCACCCGCCGCATCATGACGGAACTGCATCCCGCGATGCTGGAAGAGTTGGGGCTGAAACCGGCGCTAGAATGGTTGGTCGCTGAATTTGGGAAGCGGACGGAAATTGGCTGCCGCACGACACTGTATACTAATGGTGTGTTGCCCGGTCATGAGCAGTCCCGCGCAATATTCCGCATTGTCCAGGAATGCCTCACGAATGTGGCGCGGCACGCAAAAGCCTCGGAATTAGAAGTACACTTATCCGTCAAACCGGATACAATCAAGGTCGAGGTCTCGGACAACGGCGTCGGGATTCAAGCAACCCCCGGCGCGGCCGCGGCAAAGACTTTTGGAATTGCCGGCATGCGCGAGCGTATCACGCAGCTTGGCGGAGAGTTTTCGATTCAAACCGTGCCGGGTGAGGGCACGCGCGTGCGTGTCAACCTGCCTACGGGGGAGGTGTGATGTGAGTCTACAGACACGGCAATGCCGGGTCATCGTAGCGGATGACCACGTCGTCGTACGCAAAGGAATCTTGCAGGTGCTGCAAGGCGCCGAAGATATCCGCGTCGAAGGGGAAGCCTCGAGCGGGCCTGAATTGCTCGACAAACTGCGAAAAGAAAAGTGGGACGCGCTGATAATGGATTTGCACATGCCCGGTATTAGCGGCATGGATTTGTTGCGCCAGGTGCATGCGGTCCGGCCGGGCTTGCCCGTGTTAATCTTGACCGTGCAACCGGAAGACTTGTACGCGCGGCGATTGCTGCAGGCCGGCGCTGCCGGATACGTGACCAAGGAAAGCCTGGTCGATGAATTGCTCATTGCCGTGCGAAAAGTCTGCTCCGGCAAACGCTACGTTTCCGAATCGCTCGCCGAACAATTGGCGTTTGCGATGGATTCAAACTCGGAACGGGCGCCGCACGAGAGTTTGTCAGACCGCGAATTCGAAGTGCTGCGCCTGCTGGCTTCCGGCATGACCCCGACCGAAATCGCCGACAAGTTGTGCCTCAGCGTAAAGACCGTGAGCACCTATAGAACGCGCGTGCTCGAGAAGATGAGCATGAAGACGAACGCCGACCTCATGCGGTACGCTTTGAAAGCGGGACTGGTCGAGTAGATTATGAAGCAGGACTCGAATTCAGAAACCCGGAGATTTTGATGACCGGAACGAGACCCATACGATTGCTGGTGGCCGATGATCACCAGGCGGTGCGCAAAAGCATTGTACGGTTGATGTCGCAATTCGACGATATGGAAGTGACCGCGGAAGCCGTGGATGGCGGCGAAGCGTTGCAAAAAATCCGCACGGAAGAATTCGATCTCGTCATTCTGGACATCACGATGCCCGTCAAAAATGGTCTCGAAGTTCTGCGCGAAATCAAACGTGATAACCCGAACCTGCCCGTCGTCATGCTCAGCATTCACCCCGCCGACGAATACAAGACGCAGGCGATAGCGCTCGGCGCCGCCGGGTACGTGACCAAGGATCGCGCCGCGGACGATCTCATTGATGAGTTGAGGCGCGCAGTAAACCGTTAGACCCGCCAGCTCCGAATGATGCGAAGACGGCAGACCCGGCCACGACACCTTACCCCTTCGTGCTCGCGCTCGTAATTCGTAATCGTATTCGTAAACGGATTCTCCCGGAGGGCAAAATGCTCGCGCGAATCATAATGCTTGCCTGCTCTGTCATCGCAGCCGCGGCGGACACCGCGCCGCTCCCCAATGCACACGCGCACAATGATTACGAACACGCGCGCCCACTGCTTGATGCGCTCGACCACGGCTTTTGCAGCATCGAAGCCGACGTCTATCTTGTCAATAGCCAATTGCTTGTCGCGCACGATCGCGAAGACATCAAACCGGACCGCACGCTGCAAAGCCTGTACCTCGATCCACTTCAAAAGCGCGTGCGCGCCAACGGCGGCCGCGTTTACAAAGATGGACCCACTATCTGGCTGTTCATCGATATCAAGGACGACGGCCCAACCACCTACGCGGCATTGCGTCCGCTCCTTGAACAATACGCAGATATGCTCACCGTCTTCGAAGATGGCAGGGTGAAGCAAAACGCCGTAACCATAGTGCTGTCCGGCGACGCGCCCAAAAACATATTGATTACCGAATCCAAACGCTATGCCGCCATCGATGGAAGACTGCCCGATCTCGACGCCCCGCTCGACCCGGCGCTGATCCCCGTCATCAGTGACAGTTGGCCGGCCACGTTCCGTTGGAACAGGGCGGGGGACATGCCCGCGGATGTTCGAGATAAACTGCGCGCCACCTGCGAGAAAGCACACGCTTCCGGCGCGATCATCCGCTTCTGGGGCATCCCGCATCGTGAAGATTTCTGGGCCGCGCTGCTCGACGCCGGAGTTGACCTCATTAACGCCGATGACCTTCCGCGCCTCTCCAATTTCCTCCACAAGCGCAATTGATTATGCGTTGACGCGCTGCCGTTTCCATTTGGTATAGTCATTCGTTGCGCTCGATGGGCAGCGCAGCCACACTTCACCCGTTGGAGCACTTCCATGCGAACACGCACCTGTCTCCTGCTTGCCGTGATGTTCCCGATAGCCGCGACCGCGCAAACAAAACTCGAAGGTCTCGCCGGCACTGTTGAAGTGCGATACGACGAATACGGCATCCCGCACGTCTTCGCCGATAAATGGACCGACGCCGTCCGCGCGCTCGGGTACATTCACGCAACCGACAGACTGTTTCAAATGGACCTCACGCGCCGCAGCGCTTCCGGCACACTCTCGGAGGTCATGGGCAAAGACGCGCTGAACGACGACATCGTCGTCCGCCAGCTTGGTCTGCGCCGCACCTGCGAAGCGTTCTGGAATCAGGGAAACTTTCCCGATGCGTTGCGGGAAGATTTGGAAGCCTACTGCGCGGGCGTGAATGCAAAAATCGCGGACCTCGGCGCCGAAGGCCTGCCCGCGGCATTCAAAATGCTCGAATACTCACCAGCCCCGTGGACGCCCGTGGATTGTCTCGTCTTCGGAAAATACATGGCCTGGGACCAATCCGGCTCCGACGATGATCTCTGGTTCGGCATAGTCCTCGAAAAACTCGGCGCCGAAGCCTTTGAACAACTCTGGCCGCTCGATCGTCCTTATGAAGTTCCCGCCGTAAGGCAACAAGCGGATGCATCAAAAATCGCAAAGGCAACACTCACCGCCATACCCGGCGCGTCTGATGCCTACCTCGCGGCGCTCGGCATGTTCGATGATATTTGGCTCGGACGCGGCGGCGCGTTCGGTAGCAACAACTGGGCAGTGGCGGGTTCCAAAACACAAAGCGGCAAACCAATGCTGTGCAGCGATCCACATTTGGGCTTCACACTCCCGTCAATTTGGTACACCGCGCACCTCTCCGCCGAAGGCCGCAATCTCGCTGGCGTGACGTTCCCCGGAAGCCCATCCATCGTCATCGGTCACAACGACCGCCTCGGCTGGGGCATCACGAACCTTCAGGCAGACGCAGTGGATTATTTTGTCGAAACGGTTGATGCGAATGATCCCCGCAAATACATGCACCGCGGCGAATGGAAAACGATGGAGCGCATCTCCGAGGACGTGCCCGTGAAAGGCGAAGCGCCGCACAAACTCGATATCGACTACACCGTCCACGGTCCCGTCATCAGCCGTGAAGGCCGCGTCATCGCCATGCAATGGACCGATCTCGGTGTCAGCACGGACGCGCTCGCGATCTTCGGAATGAACCGCGCCACGAACCTTCAGGAATGGCTCGAAGCCGCGCGCACACTCGTCGCGCCCGCGATTAACCTGATGTACGCGGACGTCGACGGCAACATCGCGCTGTATTGCGCGGGTTCATTGCCAATCCGGTTGCACGGTCAAGGCCGCGTGCCAATGGATGGCGCATCCGGTGAAAATGATTGGGTGGGCATGATTCCGAAAGACGAAATGCCGCTTGCAATAAATCCCGCGGAAGGATTCGTCATGTCCGCCAATGGCCGCCCCGCGTCCATCGGCTACCCGCATTATCTTGGCTACCAGTGGGACCCCAGTTCGCGCACGCGCCGGATCGTAGATATGCTCGCGCCCGCGCAAGACCTCACTATCGAAACCATGGCCCGTATTCAAAATGATGCCCACGACAAATTCGCGGAAACGTTCTTGCCCGTCTTCTTGCAGGTAATGGCGCAGAGCGACGTCAACGATCCGTTTTCCGCGCGCGTCCTGGCGGCATTGAGCCAATGGGACTATGTCGCCAGCCTCGATTCCATCGGCACGATCATCTGGCTGCGCTGGATGGACGCGTATCGCGCAGCGACGTGGGATGACGACTGGACCGCGCGCGGCATCGAAGCAAAGGGCGGCTCCTGGGGATTCTCGGGCGACAACCAGCGCGAACCCATGCTCGAAGTCCTCGAATACATCACACGCGAAAACCCAAGCGCAATCTGGTTCGACGATCGCGCAACACCCGATCGCGAACTACGCGACGACATCGTCCGCCGCGCATTCGCAAACACTGTCGAAAGTTTGAAGAAAGACGTCGGGGAAGACCTCACGAAATACGCCTGGCGCAACTTCAACATCCTGAAAGTGCGCTCCATGCTGCCCGTTCCGGAGCTCGCCCGCGAGGGTGGCCCCGTTCCCGGCGATTCGTTCACCGTCAATCCCGGAGGCGACGGCGGCGCCGTTGGCGGTGGAGCAAGCTGGCGCATGATCGTCGATTTCAGCAACCTATCGACAAGTGTCGGCACTTACCCCGGCGGCCAAAGCGAGAACCCCGAAAGCTCGCACTACTCCGATCAAATGAAATTATGGGCGTCGGGTACGTATGCGCCCATACGTGCCGTCTCGACTGTTGATGCGCTCCCTGCGGACAGCGTGAAGCAATCATTGACGCTTACGCCGTAGGGGAAAATAAGGTAGCGGGGAAGCGAGGTAGTAACCAGTATCTCAAATGTCTATATGCGTTTTTCGTGCTCGTGCTCGTAATCGTATTTCGTAACGCGTCACGCTCGTTTAACCACAAGAATAACGACCCACGATTGCGAGCACGATTACGAGCACGAGCACGAAAGGATGGCGTGTTGTGACCGGTCTCCTGACCGCGCCACGCCGCCGACCGCAGGTTTCCTCTTCTCTTCACTCCCCATTCACATCCTCAATCGCCTCAACATTCCCCCGCCTAATACTCCCTACCCCCGACGGTGCGGCCCACTTCACCGCGTTATAAATGACGCGCAATACCTGCTCATTGTGATATATCGGGTAGGTCTCGTGTCCCGGCCTGAAATAAAAAATCTTGCCCTTCCCGCGATGCCAGCAACATCCGCTGCGAAATACCTCTCCCCCTTGAAACCAGCTCACAAACACCTGCCGTTCCGGTTGCGGAATATCGAAATGCTCCCCATACATTTCAACCCGCGGCAATTCGATATACTCCGGCAAACCATCCGCAATCGGGTGGCCGGGATCAACGACCCAGAGGCGTTCCCGCTCGCCAATGTCACGCCACTTCAGATCGCATGAAGTACCCATCAACTTGCGAAATATTTTCGAGTGATGCCCGGAGTGCAACACGATCAAACCCATCCCGTCAAGCACCCGCGCATGCACGCGCGCCACATGCTCGTCCAACACGTCCGCGTGTGCCTTGTGGCCCCACCATGTCATCACATCCGTGCGGTTTAGAATTTCATGCGCCAACCCTTGCTCCGGATGGTGCAATTCCGAGACCTGCACAGAATCAATCCCCGTCTGAAATTCCAGATACCGGGCAATTTGCCTGCCCATTCCGTCTGGATATATAGATCGCACCACCTCGTCCATGCGCTCATGCACGCCCTCGTTCCATACCATCACCCGAATGCCGGCCATTCACCTTGCTCCCCGTTGTCCTAAATCCGCCGGAAACCTTATATACTGCGTACGCGCCGCGGCACGAATCAACAGACCGCGTTACGTTACTTATGGAGGTGCATTCATGAATTGGTCGAAAGTGCTTATCCTTCTGTTGGTCCTGCCCGCGCTCGCGCAGGCCCAGGCCGAACGCTGGCTAGATCCACGTTGCACGGTGCTGGACATTTCCAAAAACGGACCTTTTATTCAGGATGCCGACGGCGCGCTGCTCGCCGTGACCGGCAAGATGCTTCATAAAAGCACCGACGCTGGAAAGACTTGGTCGCCCGCAAGCCCCGAAATTGCCTCCGGGCTAAACATGGAACACGTCGGCCACGTCGGGCAAATGCTCCGCACGCGCGAAAAAGCCATCGTGATCACCTATCTCAATTTCGACGATTACACTTTCAAGTGGAACGACGAAAAAAACGAACCCGATCCCTCCTGCAAACTCGAGCTATGGTCCGTCCGCAGCATCGACGGCGGTAAAACATGGATCGACAACCAGCAGCTTCTTGCGGGATACAACGCCGATTACATGGGCTTCATTCAAACAAGCAAGGGACGGCTGGTTGCAACCGTCGAGCATCTCGATCCCGATTTGAAGCGCTGGGTCGTTTGTTCGTTCATCTCCGACGACGACGGCAAAACGTGGCGGCGTGGAAACTGGATCGATCTCGGTGGTCGCGGCCACCACGACGGCGCTGTCGAACCCATGGCCGTCGAACTGAAAGACGGCCGACTAATGATGTTGATCCGCACCAACCTCGATCAATTCTGGCGCGCGTATTCCGACGACGGACTCTATTGGCGCACCATCGAACCCAGCGGCATCGACGCCAGCAGCGCGCCCGGTTGGTTGACGCGGTTGCAGAGTGGAAGGCTTGTCCTCGTATGGAACCGGCTCAACTCCGAACGAAAAGGCGAGTGGGAAAAATCGTCCGGCCCATCCACCGCGGAAACTCCCGCGTCGTGGCACCGCGAAGAATTGTCCATCGCCTTCTCAGATGATGACGGCAAAACCTGGAGCAAACCAACGCTCATTGCGTACCAGGACGGCGGGCAGTTCTCGTATCCCTACATACTCGAACGCGCGCCCGGTGAACTTTGGGTCTTTACCCGCTACACCTACGGCCCAGAAGGCAAACAAGCGCCATTTCTAGCGCTTTCGGTAGACGAAACTGATCTGCCGGCGAAATAGGACTACGGAACAGAACACAACCGCAGCAAGACCACTTCGACACCCGATACAAATGGCCCTCCACCCAAAACCACGTCCTAACAAGAAGCCTATTTGGACTGCGGCGGCCCCCAAGGCGCCGCTTTGGCTGCTCATCACAGATGGTCTACCCTGACTGTGCGCGCGGACGCTGATTAGAGATCGCAAATGAAACCCGTTAGGGCGATGGTGGCGTGGGGCGGGTACCGGCCGTGAAACGCCACACGTCGGGGCGCAACTCGTCGGTTTCGGAAGATGTTGACGCCGCCCATGCAGCACCCGCGAATTTTTGCGGCGTGACACGCGTAGCTTCCGCCACGATGAGCTCGATGGACTTCAACACTTCTTGTTGCTTGTCGCTGGGCAGCGACCTAATTTTTTGAGCGACCTGTTCGGCCAGGTTCGGCGTAGACATTCATTCCCCCGAGAATGCTCGAACGTACATCAACCCCTACAAAAAGAACGATACCACGCCGCGCAAAATATCGCAACGAAAAGTTTGCGAGATGATCACTTTACGCCCAGGGGACTGTCACCGATTTCGCCCAAACGAAATCGGTTGGCTGTCCCTAAACCGGATGCGCAAAAAAGTTATCCACATCTTATTCACACGCACTACTAACGAAGGGTAGGTCTGCGCCGTAAACCCAATTAAATCGGCAATCCAATTCGCCGCATCAATTCCAATGCATTGCTCTTCTGAACAACGCCAGGCCGCATCCGATAGTCGAAAGCAAGCTGTCCGTCCTTTATATGATCCTCGAAATGCACGTTCACCGCGTCCGGTAAATGGTCAGCACTCGATGTCAACGCGAGATCATGCGTCGTTACAAGTCCAATGCCGCCTGCCTCGATGAAGCTGCGCAGCACGGCTTCCGCACCAATCTTCCGATCATGCGAATTTGTCCCATGCAATATTTCATCAAGCAGAAACAACAATGGCATCGGACCCGTTGCCAGGAGTGAAAGCTGATGCAAGCGCCGGATTTCCGCGTAGAATCGCGAATCGCCGGTTTGGATCGAATCCTGCACGCGCAAAGTCGCGCCAATCTTCATTGGTGTCACCCGCAACGAGGCCGCGCACACCGGAGCGCCCGCCAGCGCCAACACGGTGTTAATGCCCACCGTGCGCAGCAGCGTGCTTTTACCGCTCATGTTCGATCCGCTCACGATGTATATTCGGGACTTGTTGTCCAGGCGCAAGGTATTGCGCACGCCCGTCGCGCCCAACAACGGATGCCCGATATCCACACCGTCGAACTCCGCGCCCGTTTCAACGATCTCAGGAAACGGGTCTTCGGGATGCTCGTAATGATACGCCGCCAGAGATACCAACGCTTCCAGTTCACCCAATGCTTCGAGCCAGCGCCGCACGCTTCCTCCGTATCGAGCGCGCCAGCGCTCGAACGCGTACGCGAAATGCACGTCCCACATAGTCATCAACGCGATGGGAATGAATAGCTGGTTCTGGCGTGATTCGTGCCACGTTACGAGGCGGTCAAGGCGCGCGATGCATTCGGAGGCGCGCGCGCCGTCCGACACGAGCGAGGCCTGAACGTCGCGCAAGCGTCCGTGCGTGAAAGGTTCGCGTTCGAGCCGGGCAAGCACCCTGGCCAACACGTCCAATTCACGGCACGGTTCGCTGACCGATTCAACGACGCGATGCGCGCGGTTTCCGGTAATCCGTTCCGCGAGTACTGCCACGATCATGCCCAGCAACAGCGGACTCGGCCCTGTTTCAAGAGCGATCCACGCAGCAAGCGCCAATAGGTTATACGCGCCCACTACAAACGCGATGCGCCTCGGCGTATTCGTCGTAAATGTCTGCGGCGCCTCTGCCCACTTCACGAGCACTTCGGGAAGCACGCCACGATTCACGTCCGAACCAAGCAGGGAAAGTTCCTCGCCGAGATCCAATCTGTCGCGCATTTCCTGCAAAGCTTCCTGCCGCGACCGGACCATCGCGGCATCCGCGGGCGCGGTTAGCCACGCCGCCAACGTGCGCTCGCCGGCGCGAGTGCGCGCGGTACACAACAGCTCGAACAACGATCCCCGTCCAAACAAATCCAGATCGACCGCGTAGGGATGGTGCTCTGGAAGCAGTTCGTCGCCGGGAATACCGGTGCCCGCCCAACGGTCTTCGACACGCGCAAGACACCGCTGGTAGTGCGCCACGGCGAGCCGTGCATTCGCGCGCGCGCGCAGGATACGATCGTGCCAGAGCGCAAGCGCAACAAACGCGGCGATCGGCAGACCGATCACCTGCCACGGAATCCAGTGCATCCACAACGCTGCCCAGGCAATTATCAGGCCCAGGGCAAACACAATGAGCCGCAGATTGGCCACCAATGATTCGCGTCCGGCCAACGTGCGCACCATTGCTTCGCGCGCGGCGAGGCGCTGCTGGTATTCACTTCGAGGGTGTGTGTTTTCCATGAAAATCCAAAAACAACACAGGCGCGGACACGCCAGTCCGCGCCCGTGTTGTTATTACATTATACGAGCAGGAACGGGTCCGGCGTTTCAAAGTCGAACTTGTAAATGGCCGGATCGATCTCGACTACCTGTTTCGACAGCGAAGCCTCGTGCGCCGCAATGTCGCAGATCGACGCCATCAGTCCACACATCTGGTTCGTCCGCGGAACGCCGCCTTCTTTAATGTGCTTGGCAAACGCCTCGAACTGATGCACGTCGGAAATCTTGTCGAATGCGGCCGGATCAAGTTCGTTCTCAAACAACACGGGGTCGACATCGACCAGCTTCGAGTATTTTTGACTCTGGCCAGAGGACTTGATCCAGGAAATTATTTTCTCGTCCGTCGTCGGCTGCATGGTTTCCGGGTCGAGCCAGATTTTCTTGGGCTCCTCCTGAAACACACAACCGCGCTGCGCGCGATCCAGCCGTTCACGCAGAATGTACGAACCCTTGTCGCCGCACATGAGAATGGATTCACCCTTCAGAGAACTTTGCAACGTGCCAGTCCACGTGAACCGCACGGTGTATGGCTTGTTCATCTTGACGGGGTCGATTTGTTCGATACCGGTCACCGGACTCGTTGGGATGAATCCGGTGTGGCGCGAATTTACATCGTATTCAAAAACAAGGATGACGTTGTCGTAGGTGTCGCGATCATCTTTCCAGTAGTCTGTGCCGCCGGTCGCCCACACGCGGCGCGGCGGCGTGCCGAGCATCCAGTTGATCACCTCGATGTGGTGCGTCGCCAGCTCACTAATGAGGCCCGCGCTGTATTCTTCGTAGATGCGCCAGTTGACAAGCTTGCGATACGCTTCCTGATCACCGATCAGCGCCTGTTCGGCCTCGCTCAGTTGATATTCGGTTCCGTCTGCCTTTTTGGGAAGGGGTCGCCGCCAGTCGCCATTGCGGTGCCACTGCGCCTCGATGTACTGCACGCGGCCCAGTCGCGGATTGAGATTATCCATAAAACCCTTTGCGGCATGGATATACTCCGGGCTATACCGGCGCTGGTGGCCGCACTGCACGAACTTTCCGGTTTCATGGCATTTCGTGACGATGTTACGGCACCGCTCGTAAGTGTCCGCCATTGTCTTTTCGCAGAAAACATGTTTACCCGCGTCAAGACAATCCATCACGATGTCATAATGCGTCTTGAACGGCGTGGCAATCAGTACCGCGTCAATGTTGTCCTTTTCCTTGTCCAGCATCTCGCGGTAGTTGAGATAGCAATGGTCCTTATAGAACGCGTTCTGCTTTTCTTTGATGGCGGCGGCCTGGTCGGCCGGCATGTCCTTGGTCGCATCCGGAATGAGCGTTTTCAGGCCGGTAACCAGACTCGGGCGCAACACGTCCGACATCGCCGTCACCTGAATTTGAGGATTGCCCGCGATGCCATTCTCGATATGAAATTTATTCTGGCTGCCCGTGCCAATAATCGCGAGCCGTACTTTTTCGTTTTGCGCATAAGCGAGCGGAGACCAACCAGTGGCGACCATCACGCTGGCAGTAGTGCCCGCCGCCTTTATGAAATTCCGTCTCGAAACATCCATCGCCATATTCCTTTCATTTCGCCATGTTAATGCGGACAGGTTTGGGTGATTCTCCCGGTCCAGGGTCGGGCACGATAAGTCCCCGCGTGTCCGGATGTTGTTCGCAATACCGTTGGGCCCAATCAATGCCGTTGATGAAAAAGCCCTTGCTCAACGCTTCCGTTTGGGAACCGGAAGAGCCAATCGCCATCGCATAGAGCGTTCCTTGGGTCGGCATGCCCGTGCGCGGATCAATGATGTGCCCGTACTTTTTCCCATTCACCTCGAAGAAGTCGAGCGCGTACCCCGATGTCGACAGGGCTTCATCGCGAATAATGGCTTCCTCCAGCAATTCCTTATTATACGGATGGCGCAACTGCACAGTCCAACCCGGTTTTCCCGGCGGCGCGCCGATTGCCAGCATTGAACTCGTGCCCGCATCCAGCAACGCGCAGGACACCCCATACTCCTCAAGCACTTGATGTGCGCGGTCCAACGCCCAGCCTTTCGCAATCCCGCCGAAGTCGAGCCGCATGCCCAGTGTTGCGAACCCGACGCTGTGATCATCGGGCACAACCACCAACTTGTCCGAACCCACGACTGCGCGTGCGGCGGTCAGTTCTTCTTCCGTCGGAAGACGTTTTTCCATTTTGCACGTGCGCCACAGCTCGACCAACGGCCCGACGGTGATGTCGAACGCCTTATCTGTATCGCGCCAATACCGCACGCAGGATTCGACGAGATTCAGCACGGTAGGCGCTACGCCCACAGAATGCTGCGCGCCTTCGGAGTTGATGCGCGAGGCCTGCGTACCGCGCCGCCACGTGCTGATCAAGTCTTCCAGCCGATCAATCGCCGCGAACGCCTCCTGTGCCGCGCCCTGCATGTCCTCCCGCGAAAACTTGCTCTCTTCGGCGATAATGGTGAATTCGAATTGCGTGTACATCGCCGGATGCGATGTAATAATCTGGAAATACCCCTCCGGCATTTCCTCGGGGACGACCGATTCCGGCGCTTTGCTATCATCCGCAAAAGCCACGACGCCAACCGCCAATAAAAGTAGCACCGCCATCGCCGAGAGCGGCAAGTCCCAGCGCCAATGTCGTATCAATTTTCCCATCACCACATTATGCAACAAAGCCTATTTGGACTGCGGCGGCCCCCAAGGCGCCGCTTTGGCTGTTTATCACAGTTGGTCTACCCCTTTTCGCGCGCGCACGAAGCCGTCGCCCATAAACAGTCAAAGCGGTGTCTGCGCTTGATTTCACTGCGATTCGGAGTCCGAGAGCGCAAACTATTGGATGCTCGCACGCAGCAATCGCTTCGGCTTCCGCTCCGCCACCGCAGTCCAAATAGCGCGCTTTCCATACCCATCGGCGTGTCCAACAAGGAAAATCTGTAAAATACCACCCAATGCCCGAAATTGTCGTTTTCATTGCGTTACTACTCGGCGGCGCGGTCCACACCACGGCCGGTTTCGGATCCGCGTTAATAGCCATGCCGATTCTCACCCTCGTCCTGCACCCCGTAGTCGCAACGCCGCTGCAAACCTTGGTCGGCCTCAGCCTTTCCGCGACGATCTTCTATCAGTACCGCGCGCACTGGCCATGGCCCGACGCTGTGCCGCTGGTCCTTTTCTCCATACTCGGCATTCCCTTGGGTACTCTCGCCATCACGACACTCCCCGAGTCAGTGGTATTGGGCGCGCTCGGCGTGGTGTTGTTGCTCTACGCCGCATTTGAGACCTTATCGCGGACCGGACCAAGCACTCCCAGTACGCCCGGCCTGCGCGCAGACCCTTTATATATTGGCAGTTCTGTTGCAGGATTTCTCTCCGGCGTCCTCGGCGCCGCCTACGCCACCAACGGACCGCCAGCAATCATCTACGGATCATGGCGTCGCTGGCCGCGCGGAGAGTTTAAGTCCGTGCTCCAAAGCATGTTCGTGGTGAATGGCATCTGCATTCTGCTCTGGCAAGGAGGACAAGGCTTACTTACGCGTGAGGTCGGTTGGTATGCACTATTTGCCGCGCCGGGATTGCTCATTGGCGCGCTGATTGGCCGGCGAATCGACAAACGACTTGATTCGGCCCGGTTTCAGCTTTTGATTACCAACATGTTATTTGTGTTGGGGATTGCCCTGATTCTTCGCGCGATTCTCGCTCGATAATAGGGTTACCCAGATACGATCGGCTTGAACACGATATTCCGGTATTTCACACCCGTGTGATCGCCTTGCAGATAAATTGGCCCAGGTTTAAATTCGTCGGAAGTCAGTGCGCCACCAGTGCATCCGAGCAAGGGTTGGTTATCAATTATCGTCGTACCATTCAAGATTACTGTCACGTGACGCTTGCACAACGTTATGTCCAACGTCTGCCACTGTCCCGCGGGCTTATCGGCAGATACACTTGGCGCGATCCGGCTATAGATTCCGCCCATGTTATGCGAGTCAACCGGCTCCCCATAGCTGTCCTCGACCTGCACCTCGTATATCCCACGCAAGTACACGCCGCTATTGCCTTTGGGATCGATATAGACCTCGCATGCGAGATTGAAGTCCTCGAATTCCGCGACTGTGCGCAGGTTGCCATAAGGCTTCGATGGCTTCCCTTCCTCCTTGACTGTATTGTTCACGAGGATTCCATCCACCGCGCTCCACCCGTTGACCTGTTTCTCGTTCGTAAGTTTCCAGCCGCTGAGGTCTTTGCCGTTAAAAAGTGTTACGGGCGCGCCAAACTTGACTTGTGAGAGGTCGGGCGCGGGCGGCAAATCGGGAATGCGCGCGCCGGAGAACGGGCTATTGGAGACGCCGGTGCCGTTCGTGTTGGGTTCGAGGATGGTGCAGGATAATGTATTGCCGCTTGCGTTGGCGCGGATGGTTTTTGTAAACCGCTGCGTGGCGATGACCTTGCCGGCGGCGTCCTTG
>JAWXCN010000081.1:0-3471 GCA_034408725.1 Candidatus Hydrogenedentota bacterium | reverse complement strand
GTTTTTCAGATTTCGCCCTCGATGCGCCACCCGCTGACGAACTCGCAGTCTTCGTTGTAGAAGGCGAGACGGTGCAACGTCCCGGCGGCGCGCCGCCGGACAAAAAGGCGGCCGCGAGCGGTGGTGAAGTGCTCGGCTCGAACTTTGGCGGGCAGGCCGGCGACCATGCAGTTTGGAGTGTCGACGTAACCTCGCGAATAGAGAATGCCGCGGTCAGCATCCGTTATGCGCGGGAAATGACGGGGGACGCGGACGTAGCCGTGAGGGCGCCGGGCCGCAAGCGCATGGAGCGGCGCCCGTTTCCGTCGACGGGCGGCTGGGGCGATTCGCCCGGCGATTTTCGGATGCAGACGTTCCGGTTCGGGCCAATCGACCCCGGTCTCGCGGGTATCGAGATGTACGTGATGGGCGCGAATGGAAACATCAATATAGACGCGGTCTACGTTCATGACGTGAACGTTCAGCCCGTGGCAGGCGAACGCAGGGCGCGCGCGGTCCGGGCTATAGCTTTAGAGCCGGGCGCAAAAAAAACCGTCACGCTTTGCATGTCTGCTTCGCCAAAAATTGAGAAGACAGTCGCCGCGTTAGCCCGCGCCACTTCGTCCAAAGACGCGTTACAGGCGCAAATCGATGCTTACGCCGCGTGGAATCTCGCCAATGTGCCGTCGTTTGCATCCGTCGATCCAGCGATTACCAAACAGTATTGGCACCGCGCATCGAGTGTGCTGCGCAAAAACCTTTTCCGCATTGGCGAGGGAAATTTAAAGGACTGGGGTATTGCGGAAGGACGATGGGGTTCGTCCTGGTATTCGAACATGATTTCGTACGGAGCAGGGCATCAGATTCGCGAAGCGCGGTGGCTCCGCGATCCGCGGTATGTCCGAGGAATCATTTCGACCTGGTGTGCAAACGCGAAACCAAACGGGGTGTTTCCAAATTACATCCGCCCCACCGAAATTGGCGATGGACAATACACTGACTGGATCACCTCGACCGTGTGGGACGCGCATTGCGTACATCCCGACACCGCGGCGTTGCGCACATGGTCGGCGGCATTGTCCCGCAATGTGGATGGCTGGCTAATAACGTATGACGCGGACAACGACGGATTGTTGCTTGTCGACAGCCATTGGTGGACCGGGATGGAATGGCAGCCTTCGTTCTTCTTTTTTAACGGCTATGACAAGGACAAACAGGACCAGCACCTCGAACGGGTGGACCTCACTTCGTATGTATACGGAAACGCAATGAACCTTTCGCGCGCGCTTTCCGTGATCGGGGATGAGCAGGGCGCGGCAAAATATGGAGCGATAGCGGAAAAGATTCGTGGCGCTCTCGAAAAGTCGATGTGGGATGAGACAACCCAGTTCTTCTATTCCCTCGAGCCCACCTCGGGCGAAAAGGCGATGGTGAAGGAAGTGATCGGCGTGTACCCGTTTTATTTTTCCATGTTTGACAAGGGTTCCTCGCAAAAATATCTCAACGCCTGGACCTCAATTCTCGATCCGCGGGAGTTCTGGACGCCTTGGCCTGTTGCATCCGCGACGCAACTTTCCCCGGCCTACTCACAGGATGAAAATTTCAACGGCAAACGCGTCGGCGGGTGCATGTGGAATGGGCCCACGTGGCCGCACGCCAACAGTATCGTGTTGTCCGCCATGGCGGCAACCTTGCGCGATCACTCCGACAGTCCGTTGACGGTGGAGCATCTCTTTGCGCTGTTCCAGTCGTATACGATGGCGCAGTTCAGCCAGCAAGCGCTCGAATTCCCAATCACCGGCGAGTATTACAACGGCGAGACGGGGCGGTGGCGCACGGACGAGCGCGACTACAACCATTCAACCTATATCGATGTGCTTATAGCGGACATCGCGGGGCTGCGTCCGCGCGCGGACGAAGTAATCGAAGTGCAGCCGCTTATCAGCAAGCAGATGGCACCGTTCGTTTTGGACGGGATACGTTATCACGATCACGACATCAGCATTTTGTGGTCGCCAACTGCGAGCATGGAAACACAGCCAGACGCTTTGAAAGGATTCCGCGTTTACGTGGACGGAAAGCTGCGGCATCATGACCCGGAGAAGGCAACGGCGGCGTTAATTCAGCCTGAGTAAGGCCCGGTGCCGTCACAACGCAGCGAATGCCGCTTTTGCCGCCGTCAACGTCTGGTCGATTTCGCGATGTCCATGCGCCGTGCTCATGAACATTGCTTCGTACTGCGACGGCGCGAGATACACGCCGTGTTCGAGCATGCTCCAGAAAAACCGCGCGTAACGCTTGGTATCGCTTGCCGTGGCGTCTGAATAGTTGCGCACGGGACCCTCATGGAAAAACATGGACGCCATTGAACCCACCTGGGCCTGATAAACCGGCACACCGGCTTCGCGAGCAAGCGCGCCCAATCCATGGCAAAGAGTTTCCATGGATTTCGTGATGTTGTTGAATACGCCCAGATCATCGAGCGCATCCAGCGTCGCAATGCCTGCCGCCATCGCGAGCGGATTTCCGGAGAGTGTGCCCGCCTGATAGATCGGGCCAGCGGGCGACATGTTATTCATAATCTCCGCAGGGCCGCCGTACGCGCCAACCGGCAATCCGCCGCCAATGACTTTGCCCAGCACGGTAAGGTCTGGCGTGACGTTGTACAGCGATTGCGCGCCGCCGAGCGCGACACGAAACCCTGTCATCACTTCGTCGAAGATTAAGAGCGCGCCGTTCCCCTTGGTCATGTTGCGGAGTCCGTCGAGGTAACCCGGATCAGGGGCTATCACGCCCATGTTGCCGGCGACGGGTTCGAGGATGACCGCCGCAATGCGATCGCCGTGCGTGGCGAACACCGCGTGCGCCGCATCGAGGTCATTGAAAGGCATTGTTAGCGTGCATGATGCATACTGCGATGGCACGCCGGGGCTGGTCGGCACGCCGAGCGTAGTGGGGCCGCTGCCGGCTTTTACGAGAAGCCCGTCGGCGTGCCCATGGTAGCAACCCTCGATCTTGATGATTAAATCGCGGCCGGTGTACCCGCGCGCAAGACGGATCGCGCTCATGGTCGCTTCGGTGCCGCTGTTCACGAGCCGGACCTTTTCAATGGACGGGACCAGTCTGATAATGCGCTCCGCGAGACGAACTTCCGCCTCGGTGGGAATGCCAAAGCTCGATCCGTTCTCCAGCGCAATGCGCACCGCATCGACGACACGCGGGTGCGCATGCCCCAACACGAGCGGCCCCCAGGACAGCACGTAATCAATCAGTTCGTTGCCGTCCACGTCGCGAATACGCGCGCCTTTGCCGGACGCGACAAAGAACGGATCGCCGCCGACACCCTTGAACGCCCGCACAGGGCTGTTCACGCCGCCAACGAGGACGCGGTTCGCTTCCTGCCACAATTGCTGAGAATGAGCTGAATTCATCTAACCTTCCTTAAGCATTTACATTCACGCATCGCGTTTTCGCTGCACACGGCGCCGGGAG
>JAWXCN010000080.1:0-2540 GCA_034408725.1 Candidatus Hydrogenedentota bacterium | reverse complement strand
GTCCACGCTACTGCAAAGGTGGCGGGAGATGGGTACCGGTTGGGCGCCCCTGCTCAGCGAACCCGTGATGGCTGTAGCGCTTTCGCACCTCGAACCCGCCATTCGCTTCGGAGCGTCGGTTCTCGACTTGGGCAGCGGTCGAGGCCATGTGGCCGCGATATTTGCCGAGCGCGCGGCTTTTGTGATCGGACTCGACGTCGACCTGGATTCCGTGCACCATGGTAGTGAGAAATACGAAGACGTGTTCTTCGTTGCGGGTCACGCGGAACAGTTGCCGCTCGACGACAACTCGATAGACGCGGTATTCTGCCATAGCGTGTTGCAATATACGAAGCGGGCGATGTCGCTCGCTGAGATTCACCGCGTGCTCCGGCCGGGCGGCAGGTTCGCAATCATCGAGAATCTCCGTGGAAACCCGTTTGCACGATGTTACCGAATGTGGCGCAAACACGGCTCACGTTCTCCCTATCTCCGACACCAGACTCCCCTGGAACACCTGGATTACGGACATATCGCCGAACTCTTCCAGCCGTTTGCGTCGGTGCAATTGCAGGTGTTCGGTGTGGTATCTCCTGTTCTCGCGATACTGCCGGGTTTGCGAAAAAGCGCTCCGCTTTCGGCGACGGCGCGCGAGCAAGGGTTTGTACGAGCCGTACAGAAAGTGGATCGAGAGTTGATTCGTCGGTCGCCTGCGCTCGCCAGCGCGGCATGGAATGCCGTCATTTGCGGATCAGTTGACTAGGTCCGGGTGATACGACATGCGCATTCTAATTCTTAGTTTCTACCATCCGCCCGATGTGGGTCCGGGCGCATTTCGGACGGCTGGTTTGGTAGAGGCTCTACGAAACCGGCTCAGCAATGCCGATGAGATTGAAGTCCTGACTACGCAGCCCAACCGTTTCGAAGGAATGCTGGCCAATGCGGCTTCCGAAGAAGCCAATGCGAACGTAGTAATACGACGGTGTCCGTTGCCCCGTGTGCAGGCCGGTGTCGCCGGGCGGACCCGGCTGTTCAATGCGTATGCACTCCATGTTCGCCGGTGGACCGCAGGAAGATCATTCGATGTTGTGTATGCGTCCTCGGCACGGATGCTGACTGCCTGGCTGGGCGCGGTCGTGGCTCGCCGAACCGGCGCCCAGCTCTATGTGGACTTTCGCGATATTCTTGCAAATGACATGTTCGCGCTCTATCCGCACACGGCACTCTTTTTCAATCCAATGCTTCGCGCAGTTGAAAATTTCGTCGCTGGGCGAGCCGCGCGGATCAATGTCGTTTCTGCGGGATTTGCTCCGTATTTCAGAAGCCGGTGGAAGGACCTGTTGTGCGACGAAGTTCCCAATGGAATCGATGGAGAGGTGTTGGCGTTCAATTATTCCGCTCAACGGCGGACCGGCGCGTCTACCCGGACCATTCTTTACGCGGGCGCGATTGGCCACTGTCAGGCGCTCCACCGAATTGTTCCGCCGCTTGCTGACGCGCTGCGCGAAACCCATCGTTTCGTGCTCGTCGGCAACGGTAGCGCGCGCAGACACATCGAGCGCGCAGTAACGGGAATGCCGAATGTATCGATTGTGGATCCCATGCCAAGGGCGGAACTGCTGTTCCACTATGCTCTCAGTGACGTGCTCTTTCTGCATCTTCATGAACATGACGCCTTCAGGATGGTATTGCCTTCCAAGCTGATCGAGTACGCCGCGACAGGGAAGCCGATTCTTGCTGGCGTGGCTGGTTACCCAGCCGATTTTGCGCGCCGCGAGATTCCCGGTGTCGCGCTTTTCGATCCGTATGACGTACCGGGCGCATTACGGGCCCTTGGGAAGATCGAAATGAAGTCGGTATCGCGATCGGACTTTATCGCGGCGTTCGACCGGGGCTTACTGATGGAAAAGCTGGCGCTGTGTGTATTGAGTGTCACGGCTGAGCCGGCACGCGCTTGAGAGCGTGGCTGGCGATGCAGCGTGTCGCGGCAGCAGGCTTGCTGCCGCTGCTGGTGATTGCCGGCGTTGCCGCTATTCTGATCCGCGCCCGGAGTGCAGGCCCCATCATGTACCGCGCAACCCGCGAAGGCTACAAGGGTCGCCATTTCCGCATGTGGAAACTGCGCACGATGGTGGCGAACGCTGAAGAGTGCCTGCAACGTCACCTGTCCGCGCACCCTGATGCCGCGGAAGAGTGGCGTATATTTGGCAGATTGCAGGACGATCCGCGCATTCCCGGCAGGATCGCCATGTTCGTCCGCCGGTACAGTATCGACGAGTTGCCGCAGTTGTTCAATGTTTTGGCGGGAGAAATGAACCTGGTGGGACCGCGTCCACTTCCGCTGGATGTGGCCGACGGACTCCGCCCGTCGGATCGTGCGCAACGTCGCACGATGCGGCCCGGCATGACGGGGTTGTGGCAGGTAACTGGTCGAAGCGAACGCTCGATCTCTGCGATGGGGCGGATTGATTCTCTGTACGCCCGGCAACACACCGTAGCACTCGATTTGTGGATACTGCTCGAAACACCCGTTGCGGTATGGCGGGCGCGTGGATCGTATT
>JAWXCN010000079.1:0-38321 GCA_034408725.1 Candidatus Hydrogenedentota bacterium | reverse complement strand
GGTGTGTGCGGGGGTATCAGGGGCTTTCGTTGGAGTCGCGGGCTTTGCGGAAGGTTCATTGCGATGGACGCGATGTGGGGAAGACCTCCGAGATCGAAATTATTGCGGCGTGGGCTTCGGTGGCGATGCCGAATCGGGAGATGTTGATTGCGACGCAGTGCGAGAACCATTTGTTTCCGCTAATGGACCGGATCATCCGCGTGTTTGAACGGAATTCCGCCTTCGGCGGAACGCTGTTGGATGTGAAACGGACGCCGTCGTGGTGTTTGCGGTTTGCGAACGGGTTTGTGTTGTGGGGCCGGATTGCGGGTCCGCATGGGATGAATTTCCAGGGGTTGCACGTGGATTGGCAGATTGTGGATGAGGCGCAGGAGATGACGGATGCGGCGTGGGAGGAGATGTTTCAGGCGTTGAACGGGGGCGGGATGCGTTGGGTGTATGGGGTGCCGAACGGGTTGCGGAACACGTTTCACCGGATGACGACGGACAAGAACGCGGAGCGGTACAACTGGCCGTCTGCGCTGAACCCGGAGTTTTCGGCGGAGAAGGACGCGGAACTGGCGCTGTTGTATGGCGGGCGCGAATCGCCGGGGTATGTGCATCGCGTGTTGGGGCTGCATGGGTCGCCGGCGTATGCGGTGTTCGATCTGGATGCGTACTTCGCGTGCGTGGATGGCGCGCTGGAGTTTTTCGAGGTGTCGCTGGGAGAGCACGATCCGTTTGAGGCGCCCTCAGGCGTGCCGGCGGGGAACTATTATCTCGGGTGCGATTTGGGGTATGTGCGCGATCCCTCCGAGTTTGTGGTGTACCGGAATGCGCCGCCGGACTTGGTGAACGTCGCGCGGATCAATTTGCGCGGCGTCAATTACCATCGCCAGCAATGCATCATCGAAGAGCTGGACCGCGCGTACCGGTTTCGCGTGATTGGGATCGATGCGGGGAACAACGGGAGCGCGGTGGCGCATAATCTGAAGAACATCGATATGGAATGGCACGGACGCGTCATGGCCATTGAATTTGGCGGCATGACGGATGTGGGGCCGTTTCCCGATGGCGCGCCGGACAGGAGACCGACGAAACTGTTCATGACGGAACTGTTGCAGCGGCGCATGGCGGACAGGACGATTGTGTTTCCGGCGTTGGCGGAGCGGGAGGCGCAGTATGCCGGGCACACGTATTCGGGCGGGATTCGCAACCAGGTCATTTTCGAGAAAGGCAACGACCACATTATTGATGCGGATCGGTGCGCGCTGCTGGCGCACTATCTCGACACGCAGGATATTGGGACATGCTGTCCGTCTTTCCGGTTTGCGACGTTTTCGATGGAGGGCTGGTAGGACAAAAACCTGCGAACCGGGTGCAACATGTGGCATAATGTATTGAAGCTACACACGTAGCACCCAGTTTGAATCCATCCCATTTTATGTGGGGGCGACCAGGTTTCGACGAGGGTGAAGACGCGTGGGTTGCGTGCCGAGGTTGATCGGTTGGCCTCGTTAAAAGCCGGTCACTTGTTAACTGCCAATAACGAATTGGCCCTCGCCGCTTAATTGCGGCGACGTCTTACCCTTGACCGCCTGCTAAAGGGATAAGGCGCCGACAGCGGGCCTTGACGCGGAAGCTCCGGCGGGGACTTCCGCGAAGAGTACCGACCCCGCCTAGCGGCCTTGGACAGCGCGCCTGACGCGGTTTAAGGTGGCGAATCTTAATTAAAAGGCTACGCACGTAGACGCTCACGTAGATGCGCTTTCGGACGCGGGTTCGATTCCCGCCGCCTCCACCATTCTTCACCCAAGGTGAAGGAGCCCGAAGGATGGTGCCCCTCCATAATTTTGCAATTGGCGCGGCTTTCAAAATTTTTGCCAATTGGTTGACTACCGCGCGATTTGCCCAGTAGCATCATGCGCAAACGGGGAGCGGATACATGGTGATCGCGGGTAAGGTATTTGTGGTTAGTGGCGGGGCATCGGGCTTGGGCGAGGCCACGTGTCGCGCGTTGGCAGGCGCTGGCGGCAAGGTGCTGATTGCAGACATGAACGCCGAGCACGGAAATCGGGTCGCGGACGAGATCGGTCTCAACGCGAAATTCGTCCAGACCGACGTGACCAATGAAGGCAAAGTCCAGGCAGCAATAACGGCGGCGGTCGATGCGTTTGGCGGTTTACACGGCGCGGTGAGTTGCGCGGGCGTGGGCATGGCGATGCGCATTGTCACCAAGATGGGTCCGCATCCGCTGGACGTTTTTAAGACAGTGATCGATATCAATCTGATCGGCACGTTTAACGTCATGCGGTTCGCAGCAAATGTCATGGCGGGGAACGAGCCAAATGATGGGGGGGAGCGGGGTGTGTTGATCAACACGGCGTCGGTTGCGGCGTTCGATGGGCAGATTGGCCAGATCGCGTATTCGGCGTCGAAAGCAGCCATTGTGGGAATGACGCTGCCTGTCGCGCGGGACCTGTCGAAGCTGGGCATCCGGTGCGTAACGATTGCGCCGGGACTGTTCGACACGCCGCTCATGGCCATGTTGCCTGAAGACGTGAAAAAGGCCCTGGGCGATTCCGTGCCATTTCCAAATCGCCTCGGCATGCCGGCGGAATTTGCAGCGCTGGCCAAGCACATTGTGGAGAACGCAATGTTAAATGGCGAAACCATCCGTTTGGACGGAGCACTCCGAATGGCCCCAAAATAGAGAGGGCGCATACCTGGAGAACAAAATCGCCCCGGAAATTGTTACGTGTCAGGTAGCGGTTGACACACAGGAAGGAATTGGATGACATGGACAAGAAAGAAATGGTTAAGCTCTTGAACGAAGACTTGGCGGGGGAGTTGGGCGCCATTATTCAGTATCTCACGTATGCGGCGAAGGCCACTGGACCGTACCGTCCGCAGTTGTCTCAGTTCTACTTGCAGGAAGTCGGGGATGAACAGATTCACGCACAGTTTTTGGCGAACAAGGTTGTCGCGTATGGCGGCGAACCCGTGACGGTTCCCCGGCCCGTTCCTTCCGCGCATACCAACCATGAAATGCTTGAAGAAATCATGAAGGCTGAGCGCAAAGCGGTAGCCGACTATTCGTTGCGCGCGCGGCAGGCGGAAGAACTCGGCGACAAGGGTCTCGTCGTACAGCTCGAGGACATGGTGCGCGACGAAAGTGGGCACGCCGAGGAAGTCGAGCGTATGCTTCGCGATTGGTTGGCGAAGTAAACGTTAGCTGCCGGTGAACTGCGGCGGACGTTTTTCCAGGAACGACGACACACCTTCGCGGAAGTCTTCGGAGGCGAAGCTCTCCATCATTTCATCGGCGGCAAGGTCCACGCTCGCTCCCAGCCGGTTGAAGAGGCCGTGCCATATCTGCCGTTTCATTACGCGCAGTGATCGCGGCGACGACAGGGTCACCAGTTGTGTCGCGAATGCGCGCGTGGCGGAAAGCAGATCGTCCTGTGGAATGACGCGGCTAACTAGGCCCATTCGATGCGCTTCCGCGGCGTCTATGATGCGGGCGGTGTAAAGCAGGTCCGCGGCGTTCTCGATGCCGACGATCCTCGGCAACAACCACGCGATGCCGTATTCGGCGATCAGACCGCGTTGGGCGAACGCTGTCCCGAATTTTGCCTTGTCTCCGGCGAAGCGGAAATCACAGTAGAGCGTGTGAACGAGACCGAGGCCCATCGCGTGACCATTAATTGCCGCGATGATCGGCTTGCCGATGGCCGGGGGAAACGAATATTGCTTCGTGAAATCCTCTGGCGTGTCCGCCGTGCGGCCGGGTGATACAGACCCTTCGGCGACAACGTCAGACGTATCAACGTCTCCGCCCATTACGCTGGTGAGCAGGCTCATGTCCGCGCCGGCGCAGAATCCGCGGCCCGCGCCCGTCACGATGATAGCGCGCACGTCCTCGCGCGCATCGGCATCGGCCATCGCGTGCCGGTATTCGGCCTCCATGCGAAACGTCCACGCATTGAGTTTGTCGGGGCGGTTTAGGGTGATAGTGGCGATGGCATCGCTAATGTCGTATTGGAGTTGTTCATAGGTCATGGCGAAAAGTCCCCTTCTGCGCTTGTGGAATTGCGAGAGTATACCCCGAGCGCGATGCGTTTTCTACAGGCCGAGAGCCGCAAGGATAGCGCGAATAAAACTACGATAAACCAGATTACCTCTGTGTATACCCTCTACAAGAGTCCCCATCAGTTGCCACAAAATATAGTATTTTGTCCTACATAACCCCCTTTCATTGTATCCGGTCTTTGTGTATACTTGACGGGTCTACTATATATTGTGGGGAGAATGAGTAGGTGACCGGCCTCAAGCGGAAAATCCATTTCGTCGGCGTAGGCGGCATCGGCATGAGCGGCCTGGCCGAGATTCTGCTGAATCTCGGCTATGACGTATCGGGGTCCGATCTTGCTGCCTCCGAAATTACCGAGCGCCTTGTGGATCTTGGATTAATCTTTCACGAGGGACACGACGCCTCGCAAGTCGGGGATGCGGCAATTCTCGTGATTTCGGCGGCGGTACAGGCCGACAATCCGGAGGTTGTGGCCGCGCGCGAGCGAATAATCCCCGTGATCCAGCGGAGCGAACTCCTTGCCGATTTGATGCGGTTGAAGCCGAACGCCATTGCGGTAGGCGGCACCCATGGAAAAACGACGACGACATCAATGATCAGCGCAATACTCGATCATGCCAACATCGGCGCAACGAGTATCGTCGGCGGCATTTTGCATCGCAGTGGAACCAATGCGCGCTGGGGTACGGGAGACTTTCTGGTCGCTGAGGCCGATGAGCACGACGGCTCGTTCTTGCGGCTACACCCGACGATCAGTGTGGTGACGAATGTCGACGCGGAGCACCTCGAGTATTACGGAACGCTCGACAAAATTCAGCGCGCGTTCATTCAGTTTTGCAATATGGTCCCGTTCTACGGATTTTCGATCGTATGTTGGGACGACGCGAATATTCGCGCGATTCATGGCGCAATCGACAGTGTGTGCATCACCTACGGGACCGAAGATGGCGCGGGACTGCACGGCAGCAAAGCTACGGTCATCGTGCCGGACGCGAAAGCGTCTAAGGCGGCACAGCTTTCGCGCCTGCGGACCCGGATTGAAGTAACCAGCAACGATGAACGCCTGCACGTGCGAGGGCGGCTTGGCGTATTGACGGTGAATGCCATTGGCGAACACAACGTGCGAAATGCGCTTGCAGCATGTACCGTCGGTTTATGTTTGGGGATGAAGTTTCCGCATATCGCCGACGGCTTGAAACTTTACGACGGCGTGCAGCGACGGTTGCAGGTTTGCGGCGAGCGAAATGGAATCACCGTTGTGGAGGATTACGCGCATCATCCCACGGAGATTGCGAGCACGCTGGAAGCCGTGCGTTGGGTTGAACCGCGGCGCGTCATCGCGGTGTTCCAGCCGCATTTGTTCAGCCGCACAAAATTTTTCTATTCCGAATTCGCGTCTGTATTGGCGAAGTTCGATCGCGCAATCGTAACGTCGATCTATCCATCACGCGAAGAACCGATGCCCGGCGTGGATTCTGGCCTGATTGTGGACGAAGCACGGCGAATCGGCGCGAACCATGTCGAACTGATCAACGATTTGCACACGGTACCCGCGGCGCTCGCGCCTACGCTTGGCGCGGGCGACGTGGTATTGATTCTCGGCGCGGGGAACATCAACCGGATCGGGCAGCCCTTGCTCGACGCATTGGAACAATTGTGATGGCGCGCGCGGCCGCACTTCGTCCCATGCACGGGGGCTACACGCGCCGATCCGGGCGTCACAGCTTGCGCACGGTTTTCACGGCGATAGCATTCGCCTCGGCAAGTGGCGCGGCGGCCAACGGGCTTTACCAATATGTGTTCGTCTCCGGATACTTTCAGCTCAATTCGGTGCAGGTTGTAGGGGCGCACCTTTTGAACGCCGACCGGATTGTAGAAGCCTCTGGGGTGTCGAGCGAGGACAACGTTATCTTTATCCGCTCCGGCGTTGTTGCCGATCGTGTGGAGGCGATGCCGTATGTGAAGTCCTGCACGGTGACGCGAACGTTGCCGGACATGGTGACGATTTCCATCGAAGAACGGTATCCCATCGCAACGCTGCTTGTTCACAATCACCCGTACGAAGTTGACGCGGAAATGAACGTCCTTCGCAGGTTGAACGTGGCTGAACCACACACGGGCCCGCTTATTTCGCAGGTTGCGGACGTGGGCGCCGTCGAGCCTGGCATGCAACTTGCCCAGCCCCCGCTCCGCGTGGCCATCGAAGTTTGGCAGGCCTTCGCAGAAACTTCGATGGCGCGGGACGTGACCGTGTCGGAAATCGCGGCAGTGGGGACGAACGACATTCGCATGTACTGCGACGAATTGCAGTTTGAAATACGGTGGGGCCGTGATGACGTCGTCCAGCAGGCGCGCAATCTTGACGTGCTGTGGCAACAGCGCGGCGCGGACTTACCGTGTACGAGCTATCTCGATTTACGATTTGGACAGGACCTTGCCTGTAAATAATTCAACAGTAGCGGAGAGGCGCGGGGAAATCCCGCAACGAACGGTGGGGAGACAGAACGATGACGATTCGAATCTCGGATGAACTCAGTTCCTTCGATCAGCAAGCAGTAATCAAGGTGTGCGGCATCGGGGGCGGCGGCGGGAATGCCGTCGGCCGGATGATTGAAGCGGGGATGAAAGACGTCGAGTTCATCACCATCAACACCGATGCGCAGGCGCTAAAACATTCGCCCGCGGGCACGAGGCTCCAGATCGGTGATATCGGGCTTGGCGCAGGTGCGAGGCCCGAGATGGGGCAACAGGCGGCGCTCGAGGATCGTGAACGGATCAATGACGTGCTCCGCGGCGCGGACATGATCTTTATCACGGCAGGACTTGGTGGCGGAACAGGCACGGGAGCGACGCCGATAGTGGCCGAAGTCGCGCGCGAGACTGGCGCGCTGACGGTTGGAATTGTCACGCTGCCGTTTCAGTTTGAAGGCCACGCGCGCACGGACAATGCGCTGAAAGGTCTTGCTGCGCTCGAACCCCACGTCGACGCTTTGATTGTGGTGCCGAATGATCGGTTGTCCCTGCTGTGTCACGAAAATGTATCTTTCCTTAATGCGTTCCGTCTCGCGGACGAAGTGCTGCACAACGGTGTGCGCGCAATCTCCGAATTGATTACGCTTCCTGGCCTTATAAACCTCGACTTCGCCGATGTACGGACAATCATGTCGAAGAGCGGACGCGCGCTCATGGGTATCGGCTCGGCCGAAGATGATAAACGCGCCATGCGCGCCGCCCAGGAAGCCATCATCTGTCCGTTGCTCGAGAAGTCGAGCATCGACGGCGCGATCGGTGTTATAGTCAATATCAAGGGCGGAAGCGACATGAGCATGCGCGAAGTGCATGAAGCGGTCACGACGGTGCAGAAGGCGGCCCACCCGAGCGCGAATATTATTTTTGGCGCGATCATTGATGACGATCCGAGACCCGAAATTCAGGTAACCGTTATTGCCGCGGGATTTCCCTATGAGTCAATGATGCCGCGTCCGCAGCAGTTCGATGGCGCGATATCGCTGACGTTCGAGGTGGATGAGACATTCGAGCCTACACGCATGATGCAGGAACCGCCCGCGCTGCCGCGCGAGATTCGCACAGTCCCGATTGTCGCGCAGCAGGAACATTTCAATTTCACCGCCGACGAGCCCATCACGCAGCACGAAGAAGGGCGCTTGCCGGACAGTGTGTACCCATTCCCGCAACGGGAGTCCGAGGAAGACATGGGCATTCCCGCGTTCATGCGAAAGAGGATGCGTAAGACGTGAGCCTTATCGAGCAGTTATTACAGCGGGCCATTGACAAGGACGCATCGGACGTCCACATCAAGTCAGATGGCCCGCCGTATTTCCGGATTGACGGAGAACTCGTGCCTCGGCGGCGGGAGCTGAGTGCGGCCGAGGTGCTCACGATAATCGATGAGCTCCTGAATCCCGCGCAACGCGAGCATCTCGATAAAGTCGGGGAAGTAGACCTGGCGTATTCGCACCAGCGGCTGGGCCGGTTCCGCGTGAACATCTTTCACCAGCGCGGAACGAACTCGATGGTGTTGCGCCGGATTAAGAGCGTTGTGCCGAGTTTCGAGGAACTGCATCTTCCGCCGGCCATCGAACGTTTGACGCGGTTGCAGCGCGGGCTCGTGCTGATTACCGGCACGACGGGCAGCGGCAAATCCACGTCGCTTGCGGCGATCATCGATTACATAAACGAACGGCGCAAATGCCACATCGTGACAATCGAAGATCCGATCGAATACACGCACCGCGACAAATTGTCGGTGGTCAATCAACGCGAGATTCATATCGATACGACCAGCTTTACCTCGGCATTGCGCGCGGTCATGCGGCAGGATCCCGACGTGATTCTCGTGGGAGAAATGCGCGACCTCGATACGTTTCAGGCGGCCATCAGCGCGACGGAAACCGGCCACCTCGTTTTCACTACATTGCACACGACCGATGCGATGCAAACCGTTGACCGCATAGTCGATCTGTTTCCGACGAACCAACAGGACCAGGTGCGTTCTCAATTGTCGATGAACCTGAAGGCCATCGTGTGCCAGCGTCTGTTGCCGCGCGCAACCGGTGGGGGACGTGTGCCGGCGTGCGAAGTGTTGTTTGTCGCGCCGGGTGTGCAAAAGTTGATCAAGGAAAACCGTCTCGACAAAATCCCCACCGCGATCCAACAAGGCCGCGAAGACGGCAGTCAGTCGTTTAATGACAGCTTGTATGCGCTGCTGAAAGCGAAGCTAATCATGGAGAGCGTTGCACTGGAGGTCTCGGATAATCCGGCGCAACTTAGCCTCATGCTCCAAGGCATTACGCTCGCGCAAATGCGCGGCGGAATTTTGGGCGAGATGTAACGCGATCAATTATCCAAAACAACGAGTTAGGACGAAGCCTATTTGGACTGCGGCGGCCCCCGAGGCGCCGCTTTGGCTGTTTATCACAGTTGGTCTACCCTTGTTGGGCGCGCACAAAGCCGTCGCTCATAAACAGCCAAAGCGGTGTCTGCGCTACCCGCTTCGCCACCGCAGTCCAAATAGTCCTTCTCGCAAAACGACGTTTTAGGAAGAAGATTATTTGGACTGCGGCGGCCCCAAGGCGTTGCTTGGGCTGTTATGCGCAACGAACTCGTGCTGGAATCGACTTCACTCCCCAGCCTTCAAATTCTTCCACCACGTTAGCAGATCTATCAACGCCGTCGGCGCGTTTGTTGGCGGTGGATTGCCGAAGACATCCGTCGTGTTGATGCCGTGACAATTGGTACACATTCGAATTTCGCCGGGCTTGAAAGTTATCCACAGCCGCTCGCGCACCGCTGGCGTGCCATCGGCTTCTGTTGTTTGCCAGGCCATTGCGCGTTGCGCGGGCACAAATGCCGCTATGGAACCGTCATCCGCGATTTTAACCCCGCCTTCGGGAGCATCGACATAACCGGGATTCAATTCATCCGACATGGGACGCCCAAGCACGCGGCGTCCGTTCCAGCGATAGCCGCGAACCTGCTCACCGGACAAGAATTGCAGCCACCCGATTTCCTTGGGGGTTGATCCAGTTTCGGCGTGTTCGTGATCGCTCCATGCAACTTTGAGGTTGAAATCCTGCTGTTCATCGCCGCGCATAGTGACATCGCGGCCAATGAGCAGCGCAAGGTTGTTCTGCACGAGGTAGTCGCGCAACGATTCGATTCCATTCGCGCCACCCAACTCCGCGCTCAATATATCTGCCTCGATATCGGGCAATGGCGTTTCGTGTGCTTCGGGGCGGCTTCGTTCAGCGACTTCCACCGGTTGCAGTTCCCACATTGGGCCGTTGTACCGTACTTTCCGGTATCCGTTGTTTTCGAAATAATCCACGTTTCCCGTGATTCCGCCGGGGTTCAGGCGCGCGCCGGGCACAAAACTTTTGTTGGGTCCGGTTTTGTCCAGTTTGCGAATGGCAAAATCGTAGCGGCTGCTGTAGGTATAGGGATTCGGGTAACCGGGATCGGTGAGTGTTTCATCATCAGCGTATGGGCTCGTGCTGTGCGCTGCCCAAACGCCACCGTCGGTCATCGGCATCGGATCGCGAAATAATCCTGGGCGGGTAGCATCCGGCTGATCGTCATCGCCGATATAACTGCCGGTGTTTTTGTGCGTGATGTATTTTACGGCCATCGAATCGGGGTTTTTGCCGGGCGGCGCATCGAGCCGGATGATTTGGCCCGCGGCATGCGTCGAGAATTCCGGCGCGTTCGTTCCGAAATAGCGTCCAGGGCTCGTTGGGTCTTCCGTAAGCTGGAAGAAATTCTCGATACGCGGCGTCGAAAACGCATACGCCTCCGGCAAGTAATTGCGCGCTGCCGCAATGTAGCGCGCGAGTTCGAGACGGCCCACATGGCTCAGGGTCTCGTGGTCTGAGCCGTCTTCATTGATCATCCACGGCAGGAAATGATTGAAAGTGTGACCATTCTCGGTATCTTGTAGATCGTCCCATAACGCGTCGGGTCCGCCTTCGCCGTGAATGCCGCGCGCTTCGGGAAACACTTCATCGCCCGGTGCGAGATCGTGTTTCTGATTCGAGTCCTCCGATTCGTAGGTGACGACATCGTAAGAGGTCTCCTGGCCGCGTATTATTGCGTAGATATCAGAATCGGCCTGCTGGTCGCGTTGCAAATGGTCCCAGCGCGTGAACACGACGCGGCCAAAGCTGTCGACAAACGGATCGAAATCGCCCGAGGGCGCATGGTCCAGCAACTGCAATCCGGCACCATCCGCATTCATAATCCAAAGACCAGATACGGTGGGTGTGGACTCGTATTCATCCAGTTGCGGATAGAGATTGCGGTCACCGTTTCGTGGTCGGTCTGTGGTAAAGATTATGCGGTCGTCCGTGGAGTAGCAGGGCGCTACATTGTTGAAATCCGCCGGTTGCTTCAATTTCGTGATGGCCGCGGTTTCGCCCTGGCCTATGCCGCTGATCTCATATATTTTGAAATACACCGGATCGTAGTCGTCTTTCGTCACCCCGCCGATGACCATGCTGAATAGCGCCTTTGTGCCGGACCAATGGATGTAGGGATCGCGTACCGCAATCTGTTTCTTCTTTTTGATCCCGAATCCCAACTCCTTCGTGAGGTTGCGGAGCTGCCCATTCGGATAGCGTATGTAGAGGTCGCCGCCGCGTGGCGCGGACCCGGAGTTGCCGCGATGGTTCGCGAAGGTCGAGTTGAGCATCGCGAAGTCCGCCGCATACGGGGTCTGGGTGACGAACATCACCGGGTTGGGAATGGTGGCGCCTTTGGTGTCATCGGCGTGCGCCGACACGGAACTCAAGGCACACAGAATGAGCAGGACCGGGCACAGCTTTCCGTACATCTAAACTTCCCCTCTCCAAAAGTAAACCCCAGAAAGCAAAGGCCCGAGTCAATTATGATGCCTAAATTGGGAAAAAGGCAAGTGTGGTAAATTATATTTTACTAAACAGAGTTTCATACTATGAATATCAATTAAAAACCCTTAAATTAATTTGCAATGCTTGGGAGGGAGGGAATCTCCGGTGTGTGCAACGGACTGGCAATATTATTATCAGCCATCATACCCAACAACTTTCAGAAAGAGATTTCGCCCAAGGAGTTTCTGAGTTCCAAGCGGGATCGCCACCGCCTTGACACGCTCCGGTACCATGTCCATAGTGGCGAGCATGGAAATCATAGTGACATTTAGCGACGATGTGGCGGAATCAATCCGGCAGGCGGCACTTGCTTCGGGTAAAACGCCGGAGGAATTTGTACTTGAATCCGTGCGCACCGCGCTGGCGGGGCAGGGTTCTACAAGGCTTCCAAGATTCGTCGTAGAAGCTAAGCCGATGGGTCTGCTACCGGGAATTGATCCGGCGGGGTTCAACAAACTCCTCGATGAATTGGACGTAGAAGAATACCTCAGAAAACGGGACGGAACGCCGGAGAGTTAGGGTTCACGCAGCCGTCGTTCAGGTGGTTGGAATCGGAAATTTGGAAAAAGCGATGAGTGGAATCACCGGTATAGAGAAGGGCCACTTTCGCGATGGCATAGCCACCGCTGATTTACCGTCGATACACGTGCGTGAAGACGCGACCAACGCGACCTATGTGGTCAGCTTGGGCAAATATATTCTGGGCCCAGTGCGCAAGCGCGGGCTATCACGGCGTGGGGTCACCTTCTCTATTACTCCGGGTCATGCGCTGTCCATCCGTTGGCGGCCGTTGAGCGGACGGGACTATTACTATGGATTTCTTGATCGAATGTCGTTCTCGTCGAGCTGCCCGCGCGACAGGGATCTTTGCGTAAAAGAATTGAAGCAGCGGTTGAGAACGTTCGCGATTATGGTGTCGTGCTTATTGTTGTTAATGATGGTGATGTGGATATACATCCCGAACCCCGAGCGAATGGTACCCTTGGGCTTGTTTTGGTTAGTGTGCATTGGTGCATATGCAATTGCTGCAAGCATCGCGACGCGGAACGCGGCCGTTGCGATTCGAATTGCCTGGTGGTCGCCGATCGTTGCGGCTGTGTTGATCGCGGTCTTTATGCGTTCGGGAATTGTGATCGTCTGGGGTTGCCTGGTTGTCCAATATGTCCATGCCTTGCGGCCAATGGCCGATGCCCTCGGCATCGAACCATGGGACATTTTTGGATTGACAAAGCGAACCGCGCAACGGTGGAAGAAGGGCATACTGATCGATTTGAGTGCTGATGGGTGGCTAGCGTGCAAGGGTTGCGACAATTATTTGTCCGAAAAACTTTACCCTGAAGATGTCATGTGTCCGGCGTGTTGGAGTAAGGAGCGTTGGCCAAGGGCGGTGGCGTATAACCTGGACAGGCAGTAGTGGTTCCTACACTTTCAGTGGCGCCCAGGTATGAAAGCCTTTGCGCTCTGTGAGTTGGTGAGATACTTCATTCCATGAAACTACCTAATGGAGAACATGCAGACCTCGGGTCGAAGCTAACAGATTATGTTCTCAATTCAAATCATCGGGAAGGGCGTCATAAAGCGCGGGTATTTGAGTCCGTGTTGGGAGTTACGCAGGGCAACTTGCATGTATTGGCAGATGCCATTGTTAGTGCTGCTTCAAACTCGAGCGAAGCGGAATTTCGAGGAGACAATGGGTATGGAGAGATTTACGTATTGAGGTTCCCCATGGAGACAGATCAGCGACGAGCTGTCGTTGTGACAGCGTGGATCGTGTTGTACGGGGAGGACTTTCCAAGACTCGTTACATGCTATATACTATGAATATGAGTGACGCATTCCATATACATGACCTTGTCGCCTTACTCGAAGATATTCCAGCAAAACATTTCGATGATGGACGCGCGTTGATGCTCCGGCGTGGCCAGATTGGTACGGTCGTGACGAAGTATCCTGATGGCGCGTGCGAAGTGGAATTTGCGGATCGAGAAGGCCGTACGTATGCGATGTTGTCGCTAACGCCCAACCAACTCATGACCTTGCACGATCTTCCCGATTACGCGCTGGTTTAGGCCCGCACGGCCCCGGAGTATTCTTCCGCGCAACCCCCCTTGGCGTACAGCCGATTCTAACGCTTGTGGTTTCTTCGCCCGGCTGTGGGGTGTGCATGCCTTTGGAATCGACCAACGAATCTCGATTACGATTACGATTACGAGCACGAGCACGAGCACGACAACTTAGATTCGGAGAGGGGATTCAGTTTGCAGATACGTAAGGCTGTTATTACCGCGGCGGCGCGGGGGGCGAGGTTGTATCCCGCGGCAGATACTGTGCAGAAGGCGATGCTTCCTCTTGTGGACCGCGATGGGTTGACGAAGCCGGTGATTCAGATCATCGCGGAGGAGGCGCTGGAAAGCGGGATTGAAGAAATTGTCGTGATTTGCGCGCCGGGGGATGAGGAGTCGTATCGCCGGCAGTTTCGGGCGCTGCGCGAGAATGTGTTGGAGGCGTATCGCGGGGCGGATTGGGCACGGGTGCAGGCGGAAAAGTTGTCCGCGCTCGAGGAGCGGTTGCGGTTTGCGGTGCAATCGGAACCGTTGGGATATGGGCACGCGGTGTTGTGCGCGCGACCGATTGTCGGGGACGAACCGTTTCTGTTGTTGCTCGGCGATCATTTGTATGTGTCGCATGTCGCAGGACGCCGGTGCGCGGAACAGCTTATCGATCTTGCGAAGCAGGAGCAGTGTTCGGTGGCCGCGGTACAGGCGACACGCGAGCATCTTGTGGGACGTTACGGAACGCTCACCGGAAAGCGTCATCGGGATTACGCGGGCGCGTACCAGATTGAACGCATCATTGAAAAGCCCGCGTTGAGCCAGGCGGAAACCGAGTTGCACACGCCTGGCCTGCGGGTGGGACATTACCTATGTTTTTTCGGCATGTATGTGCTGATGCCGTCGATCTTCGCGTTGCTCAATGATGCGCTACGTTCGGACGCGCGGCGGGGTGATGTCGCGTTGACGCCGGCATTGCAACTGTTGGCGCAACGCGAACAGTTCCTGGCGCTTGAAGTGCAAGGCACACGCTACGACATTGGCGGACAATTTGGCTGGATGCAGACGCAGCTTGCGCTCGCGCTCGCGGGGCGCAATCGCGAGGAGATGCTCGCGACGGTGCTCGAAGTGTTGGCGGACGCCGCGCGCCGCAATGCAGAGTAGTTGCCGCGCATGAACCCATTTATCGAGACGATTATTAGCGACGCGCCGGCGGTGCGTGATCGATCCTTTGTATCATTGTGCCAGGGCATGGACGCTACCGCGTTGGCGCGCGCCTGCGAGGAACTGGAATCCTTCCGCAAGTCCTCAACCAACCTGTACGAACGCGTGCGCGCCACGCTTTTCCTGTATGCGGCACACCGTTTCCTGCTGACGGAATCCGCGGGGATTAAAGAGTCCGGCGCGATTCCATTTGACGCCGTGCGCGATTTCTTGGAGCGCCGGTTCGAGGAGGCGATTACGCAGTTTCGACGCGAAGCGGTGGAATCCGGCGCGAGCGGATCGCTGATGAGCGCGTTGGCGGAGAGTTACCGGCATCTCGCGTTTCAGACGCTTGCGGACCAGGTGCGGCATAGCGTGCGCGCGAGCCGGGGCAACCAGTGGATGTTTCGCGTGGGCCACGCGGACGAGCATCCCGTGCGGATTCGCGCGGAGATGTTGCGGCGCCCGCACGGGTCACTGCTCTATCCCATTCTCGCGGAACGCACGCCGGTGCGGCTGGACTTGAGTCATAGCGGATGGTCGGACATATTTTTTCTCGGTATGGACTATCCCGAAGGCGCGCGCGTGATCAATATCAGCGTGGACCTCGGTGTGTACGGTCGCGACAAAGATGTTTACTCGCCAGTCGAGGCGTACGTGCGCGTGATTCCGGAGCCGGTGCTGCGCCTTACGAGCATCGATCTTGGCACGACAAAAGACATCACCGACCTCTCCGATCTGTTTAATTTCGGTAACGACTACATGAGTCTGCTGAAGGCCGGCGTGATCGCATCGGGCCTGATCCCCGCGTCGTTTGAAGGGACAGACCACACGATAGCGGCGATCCTCGCGAGCGTTGTTGCGCCGGGGATGGGCGTTGAACTGGTCACCCGCGTTAATGACATTCCAAAGGGGTCGCGGCTCGCGGTTTCGACGAACCTGCTTGCTGGCATTGTGAGCGTGCTCATGCGCGCCACGGGGCAGACGGCGTCGCTCGAAGGTGGACTGGAAGAGTCGGAACGCAGACTGGTGGCGTCCCGCGCGATCTTGGGCGAATGGCTGGGTGGTTCCGGCGGCGGCTGGCAGGACAGCGGCGGTATCTGGCCTGGTATCAAGATCATTGAAGGCGCGCACGCGGTGGAAGGGGATAGCGAATTTGGCGTGAGCCGGGGATGTTTGCTGCCGCAACATCATTTGCTCGGCGCGGGTGAGTTGCATCCGGAAATTACCGAGCGGCTTGCGCAATCGCTTGTGTTGATTCATGGGGGGATGGCGCAGAACGTCGGGCCGATCCTCGAAATGGTGACGGAAAAGTATTTATTGCGCGCGACGGATGAGTGGCGCGCGCGCCACCACATGCGCGCGATATTCGACGGGATTCTCACCGCGCTCAAGCGCGGCGACGTGAAGTCGCTTGCGTCGCACACTGCGCAAAATTGGGATGGGCCGCTGAAGACGATTATTCCGTGGGTCACCAACCGGTTTACGGAAACGATCATTGCGCAGGCCAGGGAAAAACTCGGCGCGTCGTTCTGGGGGTTTCAGATGTTGGGGGGAATGTCCGGCGGCGGTATGGCGATGTACGTTGCACCGGAACAGCGCGACGCGTTTCGCGATCAGATACTCGAGATCATGCGCGACACGAAGCGCAGTCTTGAAGACGCGCTACCGTTTGCGATGGACCCGGTTGTGTACAACTTCAAAATCAATCCGAGGGGTACATGGGCGACGTTGCACGCCGATGACGAGGCGCTGATGCCTTCGCGGTACTACGCGCTACAGGTGCCGGAACTGGTGCGTTACGCGCCGGAATCGATCTCGTACTTGCGACGGGCGGAGCTGGACCACTTCACCGCGCGCAGCAAGGAGCCTGGGGAAACATTTGGGCTGTTGCGCACCATTGTTAGCAATCTGTTCCGGGTGGCGGATTCTGCAACCCGATCGGACCGGATGGAGTGGGACCGGGAAGCCGCGCGCACTTTGGTTGAAAACGGATTCGATACCGTTCAGCACGAGCAGCTTCGCGCGGATCTGAAAGCAGGGCGCATCGGGCTGGCGCACAATCGTCTTTCGGTTGATACCGAAGTCGAGGACGTGTCCGACGGTGATGTATCGCAACTGGTGAATGAGCCGCGCGCGCGGTCGCTGGGCGAGAAGTCATTGCGCGAAGGGCGCGTGGCGGTGATGTCGCTTGCCGGCGGTGTCGGCAGCCGATGGACCACCGGCGCGGGTGTCATCAAAGCGCTGAATCCGTTCGTTCTGCTCGGGGGACAACACCGCAGCTTTCTGGAAATTCATCGTGCAAAATCCCGGGAGACGGCAAAGCTATTTGGTCAGGACCCGCCGCATATTGTTTCGACCAGTTTTTTGACCCACGGGCCCATCGAACGGCATTTGGCGCGGACGAGCGGCTTCGGATGTGACGGCGCGGTGGTGCTTTCGCCGGGACGTTCGATTGGCCAGCGGCTCGTGCCGATGGCGCGCGACCTAGTTTTTCTGTGGGAAGAGATGCCGCAGGAAACGCTGGACGTGCAGAAACAGAAAGTTCGCGAGGCGGTGCGGACTTCGTTAATGGATTGGTCGCGGAACGTGGGGGAGGGCAGCGACTATACAGATAACGTGCCCATCCAGCGGTTCAGTCCGCCGGGACACTGGTATGAAGTGCCGAACCTTTTGCGAAACGGAGTGCTTGCGAAACTGCTGCGGGACAGGCCGCAGCTTGAGACGATCATGTTGCATAACATCGACACGCTTGGGGCGAATCTCGATCCCGACGCGCTGGGACATCACCTGGCGTCGGGAAACATGCTGACGTTTGAAGTTGTGCCGCGCCGGATTGCGGACAGTGGGGGCGGTCTCGCGCGTGTGAACGGACGCGTGCGGTTGCTGGAGGGTCTCGCGCAACCGCGCGAAGAAGACGAGTACAAACTGCGGTATTACAACTCGATGACGACTTGGATACAGATCGACACGTTGCTGGAAGCGTTCGGACTCACGCGCGCGGACCTCGATGGACCAGAGGAACGCATTGCGGATGCAGTGCGGCGGATGGCGCAGCGATTGCCAACCTATGTCACGATAAAAGACGTGAAACGGCGTTGGGGGCACGGGCAGGAAGACGTGTATCCGGTTGCGCAGTTTGAAAAGTTGTGGAGTGACATGACGGGATTGCCCGATGTGCAGTGCGGGTATCTCGCGGTGCCGCGCGCGCGTGGGCAACAGCTCAAGGACCCGTCTGAACTTGACCCGTGGGCGAACGACGGCAGCAAGGCGTATGTCGCGCAGTTGTGCGGATACAGCGGGTGATTTCTAAACTTGCGCAATGGTATGCGCGCGCGCCGTTGCGCGTGTCGCTGTTGGCGGCGGCATTGCTTACGGCGACTGGGCTGGGCGTCGGGTTTGTCGGGGACGATTGCTATCATCTCATGATCCTCAAGGGCGGCAAAACGCCGGCAAGCGATGGAAGCCTGTTTACGTTCATTTCAGGTGATCCGGTCGAGACTAGACGATTTATTCAAACGGGCCCGTTTCCGTGGTGGACCCTGCCTGAGGCCAAGGCGCAATTTTATCGTCCCCTTTCGGTCGCGATGCACAAACTGGATTTTGCGCTTTTCGGGGAACGCGCCGTGTTCTGGCACATTCACGCGATGCTGTGGTATCTCGCACTGGTCGCGCTATGGGGGTTAATCGCGCGCGAGGTGGTGTCGGCGCCGGTCGCCGCTCTGGCCACTTTGATCTTTGCGATTGACGACGTCCACTGGATGCCCGCGGTATGGTTGGCGAACCGCAACGCGTTGGTCGCGTGCGTGCCCGCATTGTTTGGTCTGTGGGCACACATTCGTTGGCGCGAAGATGAGTGGCGGCCGGGATTGCCGTTGTCGGTTGTTGGCTACGTCATCGGCATGTTCGGCGGCGAGGCGTGGCTCGGGATGGCCGCATACGTCGCCGCATACGAATTCGCTGGGCGCACCGATTCCGTCGCGCGGCGCGCGCTGTCGATAGCACCGGCCGCCATCTGCGCGGTCGTGTATGCGATTGCGTACAAATTGTCGGACTACGGCGTTTATGGTTCCGGCGCGTACACCGAGCCGTTATCGCGTGAATACTTCCTGGATGCACCCAACCGGATGTTGTCGTTGTTGGGCGGCTTACTTGTTTCGTCGCCTGTGGACGCATGGGGATTCTTTCCGGAATGGCGATGGTTGCTTGCGGCAGCCGGACTTGCGGGCGTGATGCTGTTTGGTTTTCTTTTGCGAAAGTTTTGGCCCCGGCTTGACACGCGGGATACGTTTGCGCTCCGCTGGTTGATTCTCGGCGGTGTGCTGTCGATGTTTCCCGTGATTGCCGCATTTCCGATGAACCGTTTGTTGCTGGGTCCATCCTTGGGGGGCAGCGTGGTTGTTGCGATGATACTTCGCGCGTGGTGGCAAGGCCGCGGTGAGCGCAAGTGGAGAGCGGTTGGGATTGTCTGCGGAATCATAGCGGGAATTCACCTCGTGCTTGCGCCTGTTGCATGGCCCTTGCAATCCGCGGTGGTTTCGTTCATTGGGCGCTGGGGCGAGCAGGCATACCGGGATGCGCCCATCGATGACGCTCGGGTCGCGCAGCAGCATCTCGTATTACTCGCCGCGAACGATCCGCTAACGCTGATGTATCCGCCGATCTTGCGATTTTTAGATGGGCGGCCGCTACCCGCAAGCTGGCACGTGCTGTCGGCATCGCCGCATGACCATACGTTCACGCGGACGGGGTTGCGGCAATTTGAATTGAAGACAACGCGCGGCGCGCTGATGCAGGGCGTATTCGCGGAGATATTGCGGGCCAAATCGTTTCCGTACACCGAGGGCGATCTGGTCGACCTAGGTTTCTGTCGATTGACCTTGCTGGATGTTCTGGAAGGAAGTCCAACACGGATGCGGGTCGATTGTGAGAAGCCGCTGGAGGACGAGTCTTTGGTGTTTCTGGTGTGGCAGGATTTTCGATTGAGGGAATTCGCTCTGCCGCGCACAGGGGAGACGGTGACGGTCAGGTATTGACGATGCGCGCGTCGAGGTCATAGAGTTCTGCACTTGTGATTTCGACGTCGTAGAACTCGCCGATACGCAGCGGAGTCGACGATTCGACGTAGATGCTGCCGTCGATTTCAGGGGCTTCGTAGGGGCTTCGTCCGACCCATTCATTGCGATCGCTATCGAATGATTCAATCAGGACGCGCGTTTCCGTGCCGACGCGTTGGCGGTTCCATTCCGCGGTGATCTCAGACTGGAGTGCCATCGTGGCTTGCCAACGGCGTTGCTTGGTGGCACGGCTAAGCTGCGCGGCCATGCTGCCCGCGGGTGTACCTTCTTCGATCGAATATTGGAATGCGCCGAGCCAGTTGAACCGGAGTTCGCGCATGCTTTGCAACATGTTGAGATGCGCGAGGCGTGTTTCGCCGGGGAACCCGACGATCATCGTGGTGCGCAGTGCGACATTCGGCACGCGAGCCCGAATTTTTTCAATGAGTTTGTGTGTATTCACATCTTTTGATGGGCGGTTCATCTTGCGCAACACATCGGTGTCGAGATGCTGCAACGGAACGTCTATATAAGGTACAAGCTTGGGTTCGGTGGCCATGAGTTCGAGGAATTCGTCGGTGACGCCCATGGGGTAGACATACATGCAGCGAACCCAGAAATCGCCTTCGAGCGCGCACAAGCGGCGGAGAAGATCGTGCAGACGGAATTCGCGGCCCTTGTCGCGACCGTAGTCGGCAAGGTCCTGGGCAACAAGGATGAACTCCCTCACGCCTTGCGTGAGCAGCGACTTGGCTTCTTCCAGCAAGACGTCGATAGGGACCGAGGTATGGCGTCCTTTCATTAAAGGAATGGAGCAGAAGGTGCAACCGTGGTTGCAGCCGTCGGAGATTTTTAGAAACGAATAGGGTTTGTTATCGATGCGTTTGCGGCGCATGAACTGTTCGATTTCGAAGCGGGGTACTTCGCGGACGTCGCGGACGGGAGCGGGTGCGCCGTCGAGGATCATTTCGGTCAGGCGTTCGTACTGTCCGACGCCGACCATGCCGTCTAGGTTGGGCAGTTCCTTTGCCAAATCATCCGCATAGCGTTGGGCAAGACAGCCTGCCGCGTAGACCTTGCCTGGCTGGCCGGTTTCCCTTTTACGTTCGGTGAACTCGAACAGCGTGTCAACGGACTGTTTTTTGGCGTCAGCGATGAAGCCGCACGTGGTGACGACAACGGCATCGTAGGGGTGATCGCCCTCGATGTCTTCGATAAACGCGACTTCACACCCTTTGCCTTCGAGCATCCCCGCGAGATACTCGTTGTCGACGGTGTTCTTGTCGCAGCCCAATGTAAACAAACCAACTCGCATAGAACTGGAGAGTATAGCAAATCGGCGGGGTGGGGTGGCATTTTTCGTGGAATGCGAAGGGGATAAGGGGACGGGAGGAGATTGGGGAATGGTGATTCGAAATTAATCGTGCTCATAATCGTAATCTTATTTCGTTCTCTTATTGGTCCTCCAATGCAGGATTTTCGATTAGCGATTAGCGATTACGATGACGAGCACGAGCACGAGCACGAGCACGAGTTCCGTAATGCAGCTGGTTATTTTGAAGTAGCACGAGCATTAGCGCCGGGAAAAGGAGAAGGCTTTGGTTCACCTGGAGGCGGTTTTGAAGTGGGGGGTATTTGTTGGGGCGGCGACGATGAACGAGACCGAATCCGTTTCTCCGCCGGGGCCCATGCAGGTGAGGGTATGCGCGCCTTCGGTGAGATTGAGAAAGAGATTTTTGCCGGGGCCCGACGCGCCGAGGTAATGCCCATCGAGATACCAGTTAATGTCCATCGCGCCATCGGCGGAGGCGCGCACCCGCAAGCGATCCGCATTCGCTTCATACGTCATCACAAATTCGCTGCTGTTCGCCGGGGTGAGAATGCGCAAACCGGTTTTCCGCGTATTTTGATCGGGATGCAAGTTGATAGGAACATCGACGCGCGCGAGGTCCCAGCCATGCGCGGTCGCGGGCCAGCGTTGCATGATGCCGGATGTCAACGCTGTTTGCGGGTAGTGTACGTCGCACCGGCGATTGAGGAACTGATCCACCGCGACGCGGACGGAAGATTTGTGCGCGCAGAACTGCGATGCGGGCAGGCCGCTGTCCGCGCACACCGTTGCTACGCGCATATCGTTTATGCCACCTGGCCAATCCGGTTCAGATGTTTTTGGCAGTGATCGAAACAGACGTTCCGCGAGCGGAAGGGCAGCGCGCGCGCCGACGAGGAATTTCGAGCCGCGCCCATCGTTATTGCCGAGCCAGACGCCGACGACATAGTGGCGATTGAATACGAACGACCACGCGTCGTGGTTGCCAGTTGAAGTACCCGTTTTCCAGCACACTCGGGGTTTGTATCCTTGCGCACTGACGATATCGCGTTGGAATTCTTCGGGGAATTCCTGTTCAAGCATTTCGTACAGCGACAGACATGCGCCGCGTGATAACAGGCGGCGCGGAGCGGGCAGCGGGGAGTCGAATTCTGTCAGGGGCCGGTATTCCCCGAGGTTGGCAATCATGCAATACGCCGCGCCGAGTTGGTCTAGTCTGACTTCGCAATTGCCAAGGGTAAGGCCGAGTCCGTAATACTCCGGAGGTTTTGCGAGTGTGGTGAGCCCGCTGGTGAGCAGAAACCGGTGCATGTTCGCGTAACCGAGACGCTCGAGCACGATGACGGATGGTACGTTCAACGAGCGGCGCAATGCATACGACGCTGACACGACGCCACGATATTTGCCGTCATAGTTTTCGGGATTGTACAGGCCGTAGTCGAGCGAGTCGTCCAGCAACATTTCGCTCGCGTAGAGCAGATTCTGATCCAATGCCAGTGCGTAGGTGAATGGTTTTAGTGCGGACCCGGGCGAACGCGGCGCGCGGGTTGCGTCGACCTGGCCGCCACCGGGGGTGTTGTAAAAGTTCGTAGAGCCCACGCGCGCGAGCACCCGCGCCGTTGGAACGTCAATGACGATGGCGGCGGCATTGGTGACGTCGTTGTCGAATTGTTTGAGAGATTCGGTCAGTAACTGTTCAGCATTCGACTGCAACGCGGCGTCCACCGTCGTTACGGTACGGCGTGCGGGCGGCAGCGTGCTGGCGAGCCGCATGGCGAGATGCGGCGCAAGCTGCGGGTAGTCGTGCCAGGAAGCCCCGACGGGTTCAGCGTTCGCGCGCGTATAGTCGCCGGCTGAAATGAAGCCTTTATCGCGCATACGATCCAACACCTGTGTGCGGCGTTGCCGTGCGGCTTTTGGATAGCGCAGCGGCATATAGCCAACGGGAGATTTTGGCAAACCTGCAAGTAGCGCAGCTTCTCCTAACGTGAGTTCGCTCGACGGCTTTCCAAAATACCGCCGCGAGGCTGATTCGCAACCGATCAGGTTCAATCCATACGGCGCGCTATTGAGATATGTTTCAAGGATTGTAGATTTCTCCGCGCGCAACTCGAGGCGTAGCGCCTGCCACGCCTGTCGTGCTTTATCGACGGGCGAGCGGCTACCGGAGTCCGACTGTTTGACCACTTGCATGGTTATGGTCGATGCGCCCGAATGGACGCGGGCCTTGCGAATATTTTGCGTGGCTGCGCGCGCGATGGCGATGGGATCGACGCCGTGGTGGGACCAGAAGCGTTGGTCTTCGACGGCGATAGTGGCGTTGACGAGGTAGGGGCTGATCTCGGCGAGGGGTCGGTGGAATTGCCATTGTTCGCCGGTGTTGAGGTATGCGTAGATGAGTTTGCCTTCGCGATCGAGCAATTCCGAGGAGGCTTGGACGGTGAGGTATCGGGTTGTGTCCATCGGCCATGCGAGTCCGAGAACGAACAGCACGACGCAGAACGCCGCGCAACACGCGAGCGGAATTTTTTGTCGCCAACAGGCATGTAGAAAGCGGCGAGGGTATCGGCCTGGGACTGCTTCAACCCCGTTCGGGGTTGCCGTGTGTGGGGTGATGGCTTTACCCAGGGTAGCGTCGCTGGCCGCGCCGCAACCCTGGGCTGCGCGTTGCAATCCCGTTCGGGATTGTAGTTCACCTGATTGTGGCACGCAGTGGTGGGAAGTTCTCGCGTCGCTGGCCGCGCCGCAACCCTGGGCTGTGCGCTGCAATCCCGTTCGGGATTGAATTGTGCATCCGCGACGCAATCCCATTCGGGATTGAAATGCACGGGCGATTATATGTGCTATTTGGTTACGCATTGCGGTTTATTTTGCGGTTACGTCGATCTCCGAGGGTACACCGCGCCCGCGAACGCTGGCATCGTACATACACTCGGCGGTGACAGCGGGGTAGGTGTAATGTCCTGGCGTCACCGCGCGCACGAGGTAATAGAACATGTGCTTCCCGGCGTCGAGCGAATCGAACGCGGCGACGAGGCGATCATCGCGCACTTCGAGATAGCTCGGCGTAACCGCGCCTTTTAGTGCGGCAGACGGGACGGCATCCGCTTCCAGGCGCGGATTCTGAATCTCGAAGCCCGCGGGAATGAGATCGGCCACGATGAGATTCTTCACAGGCCTGTCGCAAACAAGCTGGACACCGATGATATAGCTCTCGGCCTGTGTAAACGTGGTCTGTGCGTACACATCGCCATTTTCCGCATGTGTTGCGCGGGTTACTTCGATTCCTTCAGCGATTGCGGAGGTATCCGGCGTCGCAGGAACGCCGCGCGTGGTGGCATTTAGGTACAAGGGCGCGGCGCCGGTGTTCAAGATCGTGAACGCGCCGTTCGGTCCGGCGTGGAAACCTTTGTACATCTCGATGCCTTTCAATTCCGATTTGCCCTGCGGAGCATCGATAGACGCGCCGGCTTTTCCGGCATCGATTGCGATAGCATTAAGGTAGCCGATCAGCGCGGCGCAAATGAACGCGGTTTCCTGCGTTGTTCCGTGGCGCTGCTTGGTAAGAAACGCTGTCAACTGGTCCGCTTTCTCTGACATCTGCGCGGCATCGCCATTGATCTGTTGGAGGGCAAGCAGCTCGACCGCAACGTTTCGAATTTCGGAGTTTAGGGTGCCGTCCGGTTCCGTAATCGTAAATGGGGTCGAAGGCGCACTCGACAGATACAGTTTCACGCGGTCAGCATCGTTGCCATTGATCGCGAGTGCCGCGGCAAGGAGGAAGCGGGCAGCGCGCGGAATGCTTACCGTGTCAAAGCGCTGGATTTGCTGCAAGGCTTCGCCGTCGCCGCCGAGGGCGAGAACGTATACGGCGTAGGCGCGCAGATAGAGTGCGGATTCGTTGCTATTCGACCAGTCTCGCGAGACTTTCTTTGCATAATTTTGCAACTGCGCGAAGTTCTCTTCCGGCAACTCGAAGTCACGGCCATTCTTCACGAGCGTGAGGAAGTGCAGGGCGTAAACGGAGCCATAGTCGTATGGTGTTTGCGCGCCTGGCCAGAAGCCCAGACCGCCAGAATCGGTTTGCATCGAGAATAAGCGTTTGATGCCGGTCTGTATAAATGCCTCAAGGTTCTGCTCCTTCTCGAGCTGTTGTTCCACGAGGTCCGAGTTCTGCTTGAGCAGATACATGGGCATCAATCGTGACGTGGTTTGTTCGATGCAGCCATAGGGATAACCGATGACGTGCTTAAGCGCGTCAAACACGCGCAACACCGGAGAAGCTCCCAATACGATTTCGATCTCGGTGCGTGCGTCATCGACGAAAACCGCATTCTTTACAGTTGTGGAATCACTAGGTTTCAAGACAGTTAATTCGTGGTGCGATTGAAACGCCGCGGGAGCGCGCACGGGAACGGGAGCATGCTGCGCGAGCTTCTCTACTTCCGTACCGGAGGCGTCTTTCAAAACGGCGTACCATTGAATAGCGCCTTGGCCAATGGTTTGCGCCGCTCCGAAATCGACAAGGACGCTGGCTTCGCCATGCGCCGGAACGTCGACTTCCTTCGTGCCCGACATTGGTTCGAGCGTTCCCTCGACCGTCCAACTTACGGCACACACCGCCGTGGCGTCAGTATTGTTGTGGACCGTTGCGCGGCACGAGGCCTTATCGCCGGGCAGCAGGAATCGCGGCATACTCGTGCGCAACGTGAACGGCCGGCGAACATAGACATTGCCCGTTTGCGCGCCCGTAGCTTGCGCAGACGCCGCCACCGCGACGAGCCGGAGCTGGCCGCTGTATTCCGGTACTTTCATTGTTACCGTCGCGCGTCCATTTGCGTCTGTTTGTACGACACCGGACCAAAGCGCAACAGGCCGAATCCAGTTTTCGTCCACGGACGCGGCCCTCTTGGCCATTAGCGCGTCCAGATCGCCGCCGATCTGCGTTTTCTCGAAGTCGTAAGCGACCTTGTCGTAGTAATGCGCGCGGCGGTAATCGGGGCGGCGCGCACGGCTGAGATACGCAATGGGATCCGGGCTTTCATAGCTGGTGATCCCATGAATACCTTCGTCCACTGCTGCGAGCGTTACCTCGACGGGCAGCGGATTGCCGGCGGGGTCCCGGGTCTCGACGGTGAACTGCGCATCGGACATGGGCGGGATTTCTTCTGGCAACGCCGGGAACGTCACTGCAATGGTACGCGCGGGATCATCAACTTCGAGGGACGCCAGCGCGAAACTTGAAAATGGATATACCTGGCTTTGTCCATCTTTAATGGCATGCACAACGGTTGCTTCAACCCATACGTTCGGATATTGATCTTTTCCGATCGGGAGTGACACCGAACCGACGCCATTGACGATTTCGACGGGCATGATGCTTTGAATTTCCTGGCCTTGCACCACAACAAAACCTTTTCCGTCGAACGGCGCTTCCACACGAATGATTGCCTGTTCGCCAACGGTGTATCGCGGCTTGTCCGCCGTGAGTTTGATGAGGCTGGGCCGTGCGGCGTCCACCAACTGTGGTTGGCCGCCGTACGAGTAAAACGACTGGGTGCTGAACTGCGGTGTTTTGTCTGAATGGACGCGGACGCGGTAATACCCATAACCGGAGATGTTGAATGATACCGAGCCGGCACCATTGGCGAGCGTTACCTCGCGCGTTTCGGTAGGCTCGAACGATTCCGACCAATTCGATTCATGGTAGTTGTAGAAGCGGCGGACGTAATAGTTCCACACCTGTTTTTCCAGGGTGACTTTTACCGTCGCGAGGTTCGCGGGCGATTCTTCGGGTGTGATCGCGGCGACATTGACCACAATACCTGTTCCGCTGTCTCCCGTGCCGACGCTTAACCCCAGACTAATCGGCGAGGGAAGGAGCGTAACTTCCTTTGTATCAGCTACGGCGCGCCCGCCGAGTTCAAAGACGCGGCCGATGACCAACGCGCTAAGGGGATACGTAATAGTTGCCGGAGCGGTGTATTCGAATGGAAACGACGCGTCTCCGGTGGCGTTGGTCTGGACTTCGCCCGTGGAGATTACTTCCGGGTTTTGTGTTACGTCGTTGCCGAACGTATAGCCCTTCCATTTTTCAGGCCGGTACACCGCGGGTTTGAGCACAATCCGCGCTTCGGCGGTGCGTTCGGATGCCGCCGCGCCGAACAAGTGTTGCGCGTTGAGTTTGATTGTGTATGGTTGGCCGGAGAGCCACATTGACTCCGCAATTGCGAGCGTAGCCTTCATCGTATTGGGGACGAATTCTTCGAGATTAAAGGCATACGAGCCGATAGCTTTTTCGCTTCCCGGCACCATCAACTTCACGATGTATTTACCGGTGGGATATTCCTTTTCCGTGGCGAGATCGAGTCCACCGCCGCCATTTGCGGACAAGGTTGTTGGTCCGCTGGCGAGTTCCTGCCCGTTCGGCTTAATGACACTATATGTTAGCGGGACATTGGCGAGCGCATCGCCATAGTTGCTCCGCACGAGCCACCGCAAATACGCCATTTCGCCGGGACGATACAGATCGCGGTCGGCATAGAGGAAGGCGTCATAAGCCGTGCGATCGAATTCCGGCATGTCCGGCGAAATCTCACGGGTATCGTCATTGCGCGCTTCCAAATCCAGGAAGGTATTGTCCTCGCCGGCTTCGACCACAATGACGCGCGGGACACCCATGCGCGTTTCAAATGGTCCGAGTTTCGCCGCGCCACTTGCGTCCGTATTTCCAGTCGCGAGCAACTGATTTTTGTCGGACCATACGGTTACTTTTGCCATTGCCTTGGGTTCGAGCGAGTAAAGGTCGTGCGCAAACACGGCCAGTTCGTTGTCCAACCAGTGGGCCAACAACCCGATATTCGTGAACAACACGATTTTCGTGGCGGAGGGATACTCGTTCTCATGCGAATCTGAATCGTATGATTCTGCCGATTCACCTTCGTATCCCTCTTCACCTTCAATGGGTTCCTCGGGGGTTTTATCGTATGCGGCGAGACAAAAGACGCCGAGTTTACCTGGGGGAATAGTGGTATCCAGGGGCAAAGTTGTGGACACCAAACGGTCCGCGACCTTCTTTACGTCAATATCCTGTTGCGTCAACAGCTCGCTCCAGGAATCCAGGAACTGGCGCCAGGGTTTGCCGTTCTCCATGTCACCGACGGCGACCGCGATATTCGAGGGGAACATCCTGAACAAACGGAGCTTTACTTTGGATGCATTGCGGGTTTCCAGCGGCAATCCCAATCCATCTCGCCGGGGGAAGTAATACTTTCCGTCCTGTCCAAAGCCGACGTAGCGTGGGACGGTGTCGGCCACGATTGGATGATCAATCTCCGCGTTCGTCTTACCTCCCAGGCCATAGGTCATGCCCTTTGCGAACAGCAGCCGGTATTCACGGCCCGAATCCCAATCGCCAAAAATCTTGACCCGGCGCGAGTTGTAACCGAGTTCGATGCGAAGATTCTCGAGTTTAGGTTGGACGGTAAGGCTGTCTTTCATGCTTGGGACGTTGACCGGCAGGTTGAACCCGACACTGAAGGCCAGTCCGTCGCGTTCGCCGTAGTCCCAGTATTCGTCCTCCACCCGCAATTCTTGCTGGGGTTCGACTGCGCGCGCGGCGAGCTTTTTGCTTGTGTTTTCGCGAAGCGTAGTATGTTCAAGCCCTTCGAGACCTGCCTTTAGTTCGAGCGTGAGTTCGGTATTATTTGCGTCGTCCAGCGTGAGCGTGATTTCGGGCCAATCGGTTTGTCCGTCGGAATACACGGAATACTCCACGGGAGCGCCACTTGGCAATTTCACCGTGAGGAATTCATCCAGTTTTCCAGGATCGATAGCTTTTGAGAAACGCAGCGCAACCCGATGTTGGTCGGCTTCGCGTTCAGACCAGCGCACTTCGGTGAATCGCAGATCGGAGAAATCGGGGTAGACGCTCGTGTATTCCTGCGCAAGCTGAAAGCCGCCGGTCGTATCCGCCAGCGCCGTCCCAATCACAATCGTCACGGGGAGTTTGATACCCGTCGGAAGAACGAGGCGCGCGATATCGGGTTGCGTGCTTGGTTCGACGGTAAACTGCACGGGATTTCCGTCGGCATCCTTGACCGTAGTGCTTTGTTGAACGCCTTCCGCGGTTACAGCAGTGGGGAAGAGCACGCCGATGACTTCACGTTCCGCGGTTTGTTCGAGTTGCCACATGCGCCGGACCTCGAACCGGAACGGTGCAAAGTTTAATGTCCGGCTTCCTTCGGGAACAGGCTTGCCTTGCGCCGACTTGATGGCTTCGCTCAGGGTCAACTGGACGGGTTCGGTTGCCGAGAATTTCGTGGAATGGATGTCGATATAGTTCGGTCCGACCATGAAAGTGCCGGCAAATTCGGGTTGCATGGTAAATGGTGCAGGCGCGTCCGGTTTATCCGCTCCGTCCACGACGATATTTTCGTTGAAGAAAACCGTGATACGGCTTTTCAACAGATCGCCTTCCAATGGCACCGTGCCGACAATGGCCAAATCCTTCGGTTCCACCGGGGGTGGTGTAGAGGCCTCATCTGATTCGGAGGCAATTGGCGCGCCGGGATCGGTGACAGGCTTGGGGTCTGTTTGCGGAAGCCCTGGGGCGGTTTGTTGCGGACTACAACCTGCGGCCAATAGCACGAGGACGGCCAGTCCTCCGGAGAGCGTGAAAAAGGCTTCGCGGTACATAGTCTGAAAACGATTGGCCGAGAACATGGCAAGACACCCCGGAGCTGCGCGAAAGGCAGCGATTGAAGACCGACGACACACGCACGCCCCGCGTCCACAATGGAGCGGAGCGCCTTTGGAGGGCAAGTATAGCAATTCATTTCCGTGTAACCCACGCGTACCGGATCGATATGCGGGAGCGCAAAAAAGTTTCGTATTCGCGACATACTACGCGCGCGGCCCGATTTGCGTTACAATGCGCGCAAAAGCGCAGCAGGCGCGCGGAGGTGCGGCATGTATTGTCCAGATTGTGGAACGGAATTTGAGGACGGTGTCGAGGAATGCCCAGAGTGCAAAGTGGCGCTTGTCGCGGAAGAGCCTGATGACCTCGAACCGGTTTACCAGGAAACAGTGAAAGTGTTCGAGTCTAACGACGCGGCGGAAATTGCGGTAGCCGAATCGATCCTCCAGGGCGCTGAAATCCCGTATGTCATTCAGAACGCGGTTGGGCAAAACCTGTTGGGCGGCATGACCCGGGAGAGCGCGTTTGCGGCCGTTGAAGTGCCGCCAGAGTTTGCCGAGGACGCCGCCGGTCTTCTTGATGCACTGGACGACCCGATCGACGAAGCAGTCATTGAGCAGTACGAGGATGCATCGGACGGCGAAGTTGAGTCGAACGAAGAAGACCCGAATACGTAGGGGTTGGGCATCAGATTTTGGGCATGATCGCCGCCGGGTCTTGCCGGTAATATTCCCGCAACACCGCATAGACGTCCGGGTGTTTGCGCTGCAGCGTGTGCGGCCGCATAAAAAACGTTTCGGTCAAGACTGCGAAGAACTCGGCGGGGTCCGTTGCACCGTACTCGTCGAGCCACGAGTTGCGGTTTTTCTCGATGTCTTGCCAAAGTGCTTCGTATGCGCCAGTCATCACACGCGTCCACTCCGCATGCGCCGCATTGTCATCCAGTAGCGGCACGCCATCGGTAATTCCATCTTCGAAATCCACCTGATGGGCGAATTCGTGCAAGATGACGTTATGGGCCGCGCCGCGTTTGCGCATGCTGTTCGCGATAGATTTCCAGGAAAGCACGATTGCGCCATTGGTCCACGACTCACCCAGCCGCACGTCTTCTTCCTGAAGCACTTCGACGTCGTCAAACGGTGGTTCATCCGGTACAACAAAAGCATCCGGATACACGAGGATTGAGGCCAGGCCGGGATAGTAGTCTACGTCGCGGTTGAGCATGAGGATGGCGGCATAGGCCGCGATGGTGACGCGGATTTCGTCAGTCATTTCGAGGCCGCCGCAACCCTCGAAGTTTTTCTCCGCGAGCAGGACGTTGATATGTCCACGCAGCGCGTCTTGGCCTTCCAAGGGCAGGTGGAGAAAATACGGCACGTTTCGCGCCAGGATTTCGTCCCATTCGCGAGGAAACGGGAGCGAGCGCTTTTTTTCGCGCTTTTTTTTCCTAAATCCGAACATCGCGTTCCAGGTCCAGCCATTCCAATTCCCCGGCGGTGAGTTGAAGGTCAAATGACTTGATCAGTTGTTCGAATTCGCGGGGATGCCGCGGGCCAACAACAGGAATCAGGTTCAACGGTTGTTGTAACAACCACGCGAGCGCCAATTGCGGGACGGTGCAGCGTTTTTCGCGGCTGAGTTCGTGAAGCCTGTCCACGCGCGTAAGGTTTGCTTCGCATGCATAACAACGATGGTACAGTTGGCCCGTATGTTGGCGGACGTTCTGGCGCGACACAGTTCCCGACAGAAAACCACCGGCCAACGGAGACCAAGGCAGCAGCGGCACCTCGTTTTCCTGGTACCAGACTCGATCAGACTCGCCCTGCGGACCGCTGATGCTGTGGCAATTTTCCCAGGGTTCGTTGATCATTTCCGCGAGGCTGAATTGCGGGCTGCTTACGCAAAATGGGTGAAGTCCATGTGCCGCCGCATATGCGTTCGCTTCGGCGAACCGGCGCGCGGTCCAATTGGATGCTCCGATAGCGCCTATCATTCCCGCCCGAAGGTGACCATTCAGTGCTTCCATGATCGGCCCGACCGGCTGCGATGGATCGTCGCGGTGCAGCATATACAAATCGATATGGTCCGTTTTTAGCCGGGCCAGCGAATCATGAAGGTGCGCAGAGATGTCGAAAGGTGTGACGCAATTACGGTCTGCGTTTTGGTGCGCGCCCTTGGCAATGATTACAACCTGATCGCGGATGCCGCGCGACTCCAGCCAGCGCCCGAAAGACCGTTCATTCTCTCCGTTAGAGTAGACGTGCGCGGTGTCAAAGGCAGTACAGCCCTGAACGAGTACGCCATCCAACAGTGCGTGCGCACGAAGTTCGTTGTCGCCCGGCACCATAACGGTCCCCTGAACAAGGCAACTGATCGGTTTGCCGATGCCATCAATGGTGGCGTGTTGCATGGCGGCGCCGGATTTGAACAGCATCCGTTTCAGCTTCCACCCGGTGAATGGCATTCGATTATCCAGTGCGCGGGGCGATACGGCTGCTGGCGATGGCGTCGCGGGTGATGTCCGAAATTTTTGAGAACCCGCATAGTGCGCAGGTGACGTCAAATTCCGCAAGCAAGCGGCTCAGGACTTCGCGCACACCATTTTCACCGTCTACCGCGAGACCCCAGACATACGGACGGCCAATGAGTACGGAATGCGCGCCCAGTGCGAGGGCTTTAACAATATCCGAGCCGCAACGGATCCCGCTGTCGAGCAGTATCGCGAGCTGATCGCCTACCCCATCCACAATCGCCGGAAGCGCGTCGAGCGGTGCGATGCATCCGTCTATTTGCCGACCACCGTGGTTGGAAATGACTACGCCATCGAATCCGAGCTCGGCGGCGCGCCGTGCATCGTCTGCATGCAAAATCCCTTTAATGAGCACCGGTAATCGCGTCATTTCCTTCATGCGCGCAAAGTGGTCCCATGACTGGCTCGAGTCTTCGTAGATTTCTGTCCACTTTGCCACCGCGCCGCGAGGATTCTCCTCCGGCGTTTCGTCGAGGAGGCCACGAAATACTGGATCGGTGATGTAATTCCTGATCCCCTGCCCGAGGAGGAAGGGAAGGTAGGCTTCGCTCAGGTCATGCCAGCGCCAGCCAATCTGGCGCGTGTCAACGGTGATGACGATGGCCTCATATCCCGAGGCTTCCGCGCGTTGAATCAGACTTTGCGCCAACTCCATGTTCCTAGGGGGATACAACTGAAACCATCGTGGTGTCGCGCCAAGCTCACTGGCGACTTCCTCCATCGAATACGACGAAAGCGTCGATAGCATCATGGGTACGCCAACGGATTTTGCGGCGCGCGCTACCGCCAGTTCGGCATCGGGATGAACAATTTCCTGTACCCCGACGGGCGCGAGCATGATGGGAGCAGTGGCGACGGTGTTCAGAATGCGGGTTTGCCAGTTTCGCCGGCTTACGTCACGGCAGACGCGCGGCACGAGTTGTACGCGTTGAAATGCCGCGCGATTGGATTCGACGGTGTCGCCCATGCCCGCGCCGCCGGCAACATACCAGTATGCCTTCGGGTCCAGTTTTTCCCGGGCGCGCTTTTCGAGTCCATCTAGCGACATCGGCAGAGAGGGCTTCGCGCCGAGCATTCCCTGCATGTACACGCTGAGCACATAATCATAGAAGTGGGTGGTCTCGTCACTCATCCGGTGTACATAGCCTCCGTTGTATTTCGTTTCGGGTTCGCCGATTAACGAATTGCGCCAAGCACGTCGAGACCTCGCTGAATTGTGTCGTCTGTGGCGGCAAAACTGATGCGAAAGTGGGAGTTCTTTTCGCTAAACACCGACCCTGGAATGATCAACAGATTGTTTTCAATTGCTTTTGTGACGAAGTCGTTCCCATTTCCATTTGGGGCTTTTGGAAAAATATAGAACGCACCACCGGGTTTTTGGACCTCAAAGCCCAGCGCGCATAACCCGTGATACGCCAAATCTCGCTTGCGCCTGTAGGCATTCAGTTTTTCGGTGGTGTCCAGCCGGAGCGCCGTGACGGCTGCTTTTTGCGCAAACGACGGCGCGCAAACAAACGTGTATTGCTGCAAGGTGTTCATTTTGTCCATCAGGTCTTTCGGCCCCGCTGCGAAACCGACGCGCCAACCGGTCATTGCCGCTGTTTTCGAGAAGCCGTTGAGCACGACCGTGTGTTCACACAGCCCGGCCATGCTCCCTGCCGGCCCGTCGTAGTGGAACTGATCGTAGATGTCGTCGGAAATGACGAGGAGCCGATGTTTTTTCGCGAGTTCCGCGAGGCCGGCCATCTCGATGCCGGAAAGTGTGACGCCCGTTGGGTTGGAAGGGGAGTTCACGATGAGTATTTTCGATCGCGGCGTAATGACGCGCTCGACGCCTTCGGCTGTCAGCTTGAAATGCGGATAGGTGTCTACCATCGCGCAGACGCCGCCGAGCAGATTGACGAGATGTTTGTACATGACGAAATACGGGTCAGCGAAGATGACCTCATCGCCGGGGTTGACTGTGGCGAGGAGAGCAAGGAAAAGTCCACCGGACACGCCGGAAGTGACCATGACATTTTCGAGGCCGACGCCGAACCGGCGCTCGTAGTAAACCGACGCTTCAGTCCGTAGTTCGTCGATACCGCCCGTTTGCGTGTACTTGTTAAACCCCGCCCGAATCTCCGCGATTGCGACATCTTTTACAGCATCGTCCACATCGTAGTCCGGCTGCCCGATACTGAGATTTATTGGGTTCTTCAGGTCGGCCGCCAAGGCAAAAATCTTGCGAATGCCGCTGGAATCAATCCGACTCATACGATCAGCTATAAAATTCATGGTTCCTCGCCGTTTGCGGTAGATAAGGCGGCTATCATACTGGAAGACGAGCGACGCGAAAAAGGGCCGGCGCTTTTGACCTGTTGACACCCGCTTGGTACCCTCCCGGAACATGAAAAGTCATTACATTCGGGTTTTCACGGGGTCAGTGTGCCTCGGCATCGCCGTGATGATCGGCGCTTGTGGGGAAAAACGACCTAGGGGTGTTACCGGGACACAACTTGCCTATTGGCGCACGTTATCCGGGGCGTCGGGTGAAGCACAGGACGAACTTGTGCAGCGGTTTAACACTGCGAACCCGTCGACCCAGGTTACCTCGGAATATCAAGGGACTTATGGCGATCTCGCGACCAAACTGGTTACGGCCACCGCGGCGCGGTCGGGGCCGGATGTCACGCAATTGGGTACTTTTGAAATCCGGCAGTTCGCAAGGAGCGGGGCACTGGTCGATCTCCGGCCATATTTGGAGGGTGCGCGGGGCATCGACCGATCCGATTGGCCACCGACAATGGCGCGCGCGGGCGAGATCGACGGCGGGGTCTACTGGTTGCCGTTTAACGTGGCAGTGCCCGTCTTGTACTACAACACGGAGGCATTCGCTCGCGCGGGGCGGGCGGCGCCTCCTGAAACCTGGACCGAATTCTTCTCGTTAGCGCGCACGCTGACTGTGCGAAACGAAGACGGCGCCGTGCAACAGGCGGGGCTTGCGCTGTGGAGCATCACGTGGCCAATGTTTTCAATGGTCTGGTCGGAAGGTGGGGAGCTGACATCGCGCGACTATTCGAATATTACCTTGAACGACCCTGTTGTCGTGAAGTTGCTCGCGGAACTGCAATCGTTGATCCAGGAAGGGTCTGCGATCATGCCTGACAAGGCGTCTGGCGGACACCGCGCCGCGTTTGTGAACCGGCGCGTTGCGATGATCCTCGACTCGCAGGACGCTTTCAGCGAGGTGTTCAAACTGGCGCATGGTTTTATGCCGGGCGTCGCGAATTATCCTGCTGGAGTCAAGGGGAAGATTTACGCGCCGGGCGGCGGCGGACTTGCGATGTTGTCTACGTGTCCCGAAGACCGGCGCGAGGCCGCCTGGAGTTTCATGCGTTTCATGCTCGCGCCGGAACAGATCGGGTATTACGCGAAGCAAACAGGATACGCCGCGTATAGCGCGTCCGCGCAGGCCTCGGCGGGCGATCTCTTGGGCGATCCGCGTTACGCGGTGATTCATTCCACGCTGCCATTTATTCGCGCCGACTTTTCGGTAAACATGTCGCCCGCGGTCCGCACTTCGTTCGACGAGGCGTTTCAGAAGATAATGGTCGAGGGCGCTGACCCACAAACGGCGTTGGACGCCGCGGACGCAAAGGCGGAAGCTGCCATTAAGCGGGAGTTGTCCTGAATAAAATGAATGACGGGGGCGAAAGACTTTACGGGAACAGGGCATGACCACGCATGCCGGTGGGCAGTTCACACGCCGTTGGCGCAAAGAGCGCCGGGAGTGGATGACATTTCTGCTTTTCATTTTGCCGAACGCGATTCTGTTTCTGGTGTTCACGTATTGGCCTATTTGTTATAGCTTCTGGTTAAGCATGACCGATTGGGATTTGCTTCGGCCCGCGCATGCGTACGTTGGATTTGCCAATTATCGTGAACTCGTGAGCGACCCATCCTTCTGGCGGGTGCTGCGCAACACGCTGGTGTACGCGGGAACCGTGGTGGTCCTTGCCCAGGTTTGCGCGTTTTTGCTGGCGCACTTGTTGAATGCACCCGTTTATGGCCAGGGCATTTTTCGTACCGTCGCCTTCCTTCCTCACGTAACCATGACTGCGGCGGCGGCGCTGGTTTGGGTCCTGCTGTTGCACCCTCAATACGGCCCACTGTCGTCTGTTTATTCGATGCTCGCCTTGCAAGGGCCGAACTGGCTCGAAAGCAGCGGGCTTGCCTTGGCGGCGCTCATTGTGGTTGGCGTGTGGAAAGAGACCGCGTTCGCAAGCCTGTTTTTTCTCGCGGGTCTTCAGGGAATGCCTCGCGAAAGTTTTGAGGCCGCCGCGCTGGACGGCGCGGGGCTGCTGGCGCGTTTGCGGCATCTGACGCTTCCCTTGATGGGGCCCACGATTTTCTTTCTTGCAATCACAGGCGTCATTGCGGCAACGAAAACATTCGACACCGTCGCCATCATGACGGAGGGGGGGCCGGTGTATCCGGCGTCGAGCATGTACGTATACCATTTGTACGTGCTCGCGTTTCGCGAATACCGCGCCGGCTACGCGTCCGCATTTGCACTGGTGTTTTTCGCGATAACAATCGGGGTGGTCCTGGCGCAGTTCCGTTTCGCGTTGCGCCGGGTCCACTACGGCGAATGAACCGCGGGCGCATTTTCTGGGCGTCACGATTCCCGGTATATTGCGCGTTGATCTGCGCCACGCTGCTGCTGGGTTTGCCATTCTTCTGGATGGTGTTGACGTCTTTGAAGTCCGCGCAAGAAGTCGCCGTGTATCCGCCGCGCTGGTGGCCACAAACCCTTCTCTGGGCGAACTACGCCGAGGCGTGGTCGTCCGCGCCGTTTGCTCGCTTTTATTGGAACAGTATCGTCGTTGCATGTGCCGGCGCCGCGCTTCAAATCAACGGTGCATTGCTGATGGCCTACGCCTTCGCGATCATCCGGTTTCCAGGAAAAACCCTATTGCTCGTCGCGGTAATCTCGACCATGATCGTTCCCGAAGAAATGAAGCTAGTGCCCAATTTTCTTCTTTTGAACAAGTTGGGCTGGATTGACACCTATGCCGGTCTTATTGTTCCTGGGATTGCGCAGGCGTTTCCGGTGTTTGTGTTGCATCAGCAGTTTCGCCAGTTGCCGGGATCGCTCATTGAAGCGGCCAAAGCCGATGGCGCAGGCCACGGGCGCATTCTTTGGCAAATTGCCATTCCAATGAGCAAACCCGTGCTCACTGCTACGGCGCTGGTGGCCTTGCTTGGACAATGGAACGCTTACTTGTGGCCGCTTGTCATTACGAATTCGAGCATAATGCGAACACTTCCACTCGGGCTCGCGTATTTGCGCAAACAGGCGGAAGAAGGGAGCGCGCCGTGGAATTTGCTCATGGCAGCGGCTGTTTTCAGTATTGTGCCTGTGGTAATCTTATACGTCTTTGCGCAAAAACAATTCGTCGAGGGCATTATGCGGGGTGCCCTGAAGGGCTGATGATTCCAGACCGCACAGGAAGGAAACATGCGTCTGTGCATGGGTTAAAGTTTCTGAAAGAGTTCATTGCCAACCCGGGCGACGTGGGGTCGGTGACGCCCAGTTCCAAACAACTCGCGGCGGTCGTCGTGGAGACGGCCCGCGTGCCGCAGGCTAAAGTCGTGGTCGAATTTGGGCCGGGAACTGGTGCAATTACACAGGCGCTGATTCCGTCGCTTCGACCCGATGCGACTTTTTTCGCGATGGAGATCAACGAGGATTTTGTAAACCTGCTGCGCAAGCAGTATCCGTCCGCGACATTTCACCACGATAGCGCGGAAAACACACAGAAATATCTGAAGAAGGCCGGCGTGGAGTATTGCGACGCAATCGTTTCGGGCCTGCCTTGGACTTTTTTTACGGAACCACTCCAGGAGAACCTGCTGGATGCGGCATTGCATGCCCTGCGGCCAGGGGGTTTATTTGCCACGTATGTATATG
>JAWXCN010000078.1:0-11285 GCA_034408725.1 Candidatus Hydrogenedentota bacterium | reverse complement strand
GTAACGACGAGCACATAGCGGATCGGGGAATCGTGTGCTCGTCGAATCCCACAAGGATATGGCTGTTGCCGAGGAACAACAGGTCGCATGGCGACGCGCTGCGGATATACTCGCGCTCCTTCGAGAGAGATGGGGCGAGGCCGCTGAAGTAGAACCAATACGCGTGGCGCAGTAAAAGATGCAGCGCAACCAACACCCCCACGAAGAGAGCGGCGCGGACGATATGCGATAGTTTGACGTGCATCAGAATTGAAAGTAGATAAATTGTTGCGACGTGAATTTGCCAAAGAATAGCACGGTGAACGCCAACGAATAGTAAATTGCCCAGCGCGCGGGCCGCGGCAGGGCGACCAACCGCTCTTCAATATGGATACCCCGCTCCTGAAGCAGGTGCACGGCTTCGAGCAGGCAAAGCGCGACAATGGCAATGCCGAGCTCGGTTGCAGGGAGCGGATCGAAGATGGTGGACGCGGATGCGCCGAGCCCGCTGGCCGCACGGACTATTAGCACATAGACATCGGTGACGGAATTTGCGCGAAAAAACATCCAGGCAAACAGCACCAGGTGAAATGTAACGATCACCTGGAACACGCGGCGCAGTGGACTTGCTTCCGTCCCAATAACCCGCGTTATAAGGGTGCGCCGGGAAGTGGGAAAATATCTGCCGGCGCATATATACAGCCCGTGCAACGCGCCCCACCAGATAAACTTCCAATGCGCGCCGTGCCAGAGCCCGCTCAGGACAAATACAATGAACAAATTAAAATATACGCGCCGCGGCGCGACCCGGTTTCCGCCCAGGGGAATGTAGAGATAGTCGCGCATCCACGTTGAGAGCGATATATGCCACCGATGCCAGAAATCCGTTACCGAAGTCGCGAAGTAAGGGCGCTGGAAGTTCTTCATGAGATCGAATCCGAGTACCCGCGCGGACCCAATGGCGATATCGGAGTAACCGGAAAAGTCGCAGAAGATTTGGAATGCGAACAGGTACGTGGCAATGACAATGGGCCAGCCTTCATAGGCTGCGGGGTCGTTGTAAACCGCATCGACATATATTGCCAGCCGATCCGCAATGACAATCTTTTTGAAGAAACCGGCGAGCATGAGCAGCACGCCAGACCGAATGCGGTTCCAGTCGAAACGCTTATGGATATCGATCTGCGGCATGAGATGCCAGGAACGTTCAATCGGGCCGGCTACCAGTTGGGGGAAGAACGCGACAAACAGCGCGAATTTCCCGAAGTGACGTTGCGGCGCGGTTGTCCCGCGATAAACGTCAACGGTGTAGCTGATACTTTGGAATGTGTAGAAGGAAATGCCGACCGGCAGCAAGACTTCGATTACGGAAACTGGAATAGACAGCCCCAATGCGGCAGCCGCGAGTTGCGCGGAATCGACGAAAAAATTGTAGTATTTGAAGGCGAACAAGACGCCGAGATTGCACACGAGACTCGTAATCAGCCAGGCGCGGCGTCTGCCGGTGTGCGTCGTGGCGCCCATGCGCACGCCCGCAAACCAATCGACGCTCGTCGTGAGTAGCAGCAGCGCAAGATACTTCCAGCTCCATGAACCGTAGAAGTAATAGCTGGCGGCAAGCAAGAGCATCCAGCGCAACCGGTGCGGCAACAGAAAGTACGCGCACACAACCACCGGGAAAAATGCGGCAAAGTGAAGGGAATTGAAAAGCATGAACACCCACCGGCGCCCATCCGCGCCGCACACGAATGTAACCGGAACTCGTGGGAGAGTCCAGTAGCGCGCGGGTTACTTCTTCAGGTGGTGTTGAAAGGCTTCGTCGCTTTCCTCTTCGCGAACAGCCTGGAGTACGCTGGCGGGCGAAGTTGCCGCGCGGATTCTGTCGCGCAACTTGGAATTGCGCAGGAGATGGGCAATCGCCGCCATGCCTTTCACGTTGCCCGAGAAATTGCGGCGCGGAAACAGCGTAAGTACGATAATGCGCGCGGAAATGCCATCCACGCTGTCAAACGGAACGCCTTCGCGGCATACGCCCATTGCGACAATTGTGTCATCGATCCGGTCAGATGCGCCGTGCGGCACGGCAATGCCGTGCTCGAGCCCCGTGCTAATTTCCGCTTCGCGCTCGGAGACGATTTCCAGCACGTGATTGCGCAAAGAAAACGGTATCTCGTGCGCGTGCACGAGCACGTCCACGAGCTCCTCGATGGCTTCGTGTTTGTTCCGCGCGTCGATATTGAGCTTGATGGTATTTTCGTGGAGCAGATCGCCGAGGCGCATTATGCTGCCCCTCCCGCGGCTTCGGCTGCTTTGGCGTCGGCCTTTTTCTTTTTGATGCGTTTCAGGCGGAATGTTTCCTCGCGTTCGCGTTCGTCGAGCACGCGCGCGATTGTGCGCATTTCGCCGCGCAACTTGGGCAGAAGGTATTCATTCAGCGCGTTGATGCGCCGGCTGACTTTCCGCACTTCCTCGCCGATGATCAGCAGGTTCGACTCCTTCGGCGCGCACACGAGCAATTGTTCGAGCATGCGCTCGGAAGAGTCCGACGCCTCGACTATCTGCGAGCCGACGTCGATTAACCCGGTGCCGCGATCGTTTGGCGTTCGCACGATATTGTGGCGATCAATGGTGCCAAGCGAGAGGCCCCAGACCTTTTCCGTCTTTACATCGAGCTGCAACTCGCGGCGCGCCGCCACGCCCGCCGAGTTCACTTCCGGCGTCCCGCGCACGGCCCGCGCAATTGTGAGCGACGCCATCGCCGATCGTCCGAGTTTATGCAGGTGGTTCCGGAGTTTGCGCAGTTCTTTTGCGCGCTCGATAAGCTCTTTCAACAAAGCTTCGCGCTTGCCTTCGAGCAATTGCACGCCGTCCGCGGCAAACTTGATCTGCGCCTTGTGGGACAGCAGTTGCATGCGCGTTGGCGCTACGTTGTCCATGCTCATACGTCGTCTACCTCTACGAGACAGCGCGCGGGGACGCGCGCCCTCCCGATTCGTCTAACTCGCAAACGCTAACCCTACTCAGTCCATTCTTTGTAATACTGGGCCACCTGATCGCGGGATACGCGGGTCAGTTCCGCCGTCGGCAGAATGCCGAGCAGCTTCCAGCCCGTGTCGAGCGTCTCCTCGATCGTGCGGCGGACGGCTTGGCCGATCATGGTGCGCTCAAATTCGATCGCGAACTTCAAATATTTCTTGTCGAGATCGCCCAATGCGTCTTCACCGACGATGGCCATCAACTTGCGCACGTTGCGGCCGCGCGCGTAGGACGCGTACAACTGGTTTGCAACCGCGCGGTGATCGCCGCGCGTGCGGCCTTCGCCGATACCGTTGTTCATCAGCCGCGACAGGCACGGCAACAGGTCCACCGGCGGGAACACGCCCTGGCGGTGCAGCGGACGCGACAATACGATCTGGCCCTCGGTGATGTAGCCGGTCAAATCGGGGATCGGGTGCGTGATGTCGTCGTCCGGCATCGTCAGCATCGGCACCTGCGTGACCGATCCCTTCTTGCCGTGGATACGGCCCGCGCGCTCGTAAATTGTCGATAAGTCGGTGTACATGTAACCGGGATAGCCGCGGCGTCCGGGGATTTCTTCGCGCGCGGACGAAATCTGGCGCAGCGCCTCGCAGTAACTGGTCATGTCGGTGAGAATCACAAGCACCTGGTAGTCGTGTTCGAATGCAAGATACTCGGCGACGGTAAGCGCGCAACGGGGCGTGAAAATACGCTCGATAGCCGGGTCGCCCGCCTTGTTGATAAACGAAACCACGCGCGACTTCTGGCCGCCTTCCTCGAACGACCGCATAAAGTACGCGGCTTCGCGTTCCGTCAGGCCCATCGCGCCAAACACCACGACGAAGTCTTCTGCTTCGCCCTTAACCTGCGCGTTTTGCACGATGAAGTTGGCGACTTCGTTCGCGGGAAGACCAGAGCCAAAAAAGATTGGCAGCTTCTGCCCGCGGACCAGCGTATTGAACCCGTCGATGGTCGAAAGGCCGGTTTCGATGAAGTCATTCGGCTTGTTGCGCGATACGGGGTTGATGGCCGTACCGATGATGTCGATTTCCTTTTCGGCGACAACCGGCGGCATGCCGTCAATCGGATCGCCGGTACCGTTGAAGGTGCGGCCAATGAGCTCCTTCGACACGCCGATGCGCGCGGCCTCCTTACTGAGCGACACGGAAACGCGCTTGATATCAATGCCCTGGGTGCCTTGTAGCACCTGCACGATTGCGTACTTCTTGTTCGCTTCGAGCACCTGCCCCTGCCGGGCGATACCATTCTCGGAAACGAGTTCGAGGATGGCGCCCGTCGGGAAGCGGTCGCCGTTGCCCAGGAACACGAGCGGCCCGGACACATATTTGAGGTCCCAAAACTCCTGGTGGAGCAAATTGGGCGCCTGGGTGGTCGTAGTTTCCATGGTGGGTTACCCTTTTCTCGATCCGAGGTCGGCCAGTAGCGTTCTCATCTCTTCGATCACGACTTTCTGGCTTTCGGCGATGGTTGCATTGGATTCTTCGCGAAGGCGCGAAATGTTTTCGCGCACGGGCAGTTCCATGATGCGGACAAGCGTCACGCCCTGATCCAGCACCTTTTTCGAGGTCTCGTAGAATTCGATTACCGCGTCCAGCAGTGCGCAGCCCTTCTCGAGCGAACAGTACGCGTCGTTTTCCGAGTAGGCGTTTTGTTGCAGGAACACTTCACGGATCATCCGCGAAATATCGAGGATCAGGCGCTCCTGGTCCTGGAGCGCGTCGGGACCGACAAGCTGGACGACTTCCTGAAGCTCTGCGTCCTTTTGCAGCAACGTCTGAATCGCTTGCCGGTTCTGCATCCAGGTTTTCGGCGCGTTCGCCTCGAACCACGGATCTAGCTCCGCAAAATAGAGTGTGTAGCTGCGGTTCCAGTTCACCGAGGGATAGTGCCGGCTGTACGCCAAAGCCGCGTCGAGCGACCATAAGGCTCCCGCGACACGCTGCGAGTTTTGCGTCACCGGCTCGGACATATCACCGCCGGGAGGCGACACCGCGCCCACGATGGTCAGTGAACCGTAGCGTTCGTTGTCCGTGCCGGCGTCGCTGCCGACGCACGCCACACGGCCGCTCCGTTCGTAGAACTCTGAAATACGCGAAGCGAGATACGTCGGGTAGCCTTCTTCACCGGGCATTTCTTCCAGGCGGGACGAAATTTCGCGGAGCGCTTCCGCCCAGCGGCTGGTCGAGTCTGCCATGATGGCCACATCGTAGCCCTGATCGCGGTAGTATTCGGCAAGTGTAATGCCTGTATAGACCGACGCGTCGCGCGCGGCCACCGGCATATTCGAGGTATTCACCACCAGCACCGTCCGGCTCATGAGGGAGTCACCGGTTTTCGGGTCTTTCAGGTGGGGAAACTCGTCGAGCACGTCGGCCATTTCGTTTCCACGCTCGCCACAACCGACGTAGATGATGATGTCGGCGTTGCAATACTTCGACAGGGTTTGTTCCACGACCGTTTTGCCGGTGCCGAAACCGCCGGGCACGATGGCCGAACCGCCGAGGGCGATGGGGAACAGGCAGTCGAGTACGCGCTGGCCCGTGAGGAATGGCCGGTCTGTGCGCAGCTTGCGCGCGCTCGGGCGCGGCTGCTTCACCGGCCAGAAGTGCGTCATGGTAAGTTGCGTGCCGTTGTCGAGCGTTGCGATGATTTCCTGGTTCGTATACTCGCCCGCGCCGACCATCGACTTGACGACTCCGCCCTTGCCGGGAGGCACCATGACCTTGTGCGTGATCGTTTTGGTTTCGGGCACCGTGCCGAGGATGTCTCCCTGCATAACGGTTTCGCCAATTTTCGCGACCGGCGTAAAGCTCCACTTCTTGGTGCGGTCAAGCGCGTCCGCGGTAAGACCGCGGCTGATGAAATCACCGGAGAGTGATTGCAAGGTAATCAGCGGACGTTGGATGCCGTCATACGTCGAACCGAGCAGGCCCGGTCCAAGTTCAACCGCCAGGGGTTTGCCCAAAGGCGTAACCGGTTCGCCGAGATACATGCCGGAAGTGTCTTCAAACACCTGCGCAAAAATCGTTTCACCATCGATGCGGATCACTTCGCCCATCAATCCGAGGTTGCCGACGCGCAGGATTTCGCCCATGGCGACGCCGAGCATGCCGTCGGCCGCGATCATCGGCCCGGAGATGCGGGTCAGTTTACCGGTTTGTTGGGTCGAGGACATGGTAGGTCACTCCAATCTGATTTCATAGCCTATTGCGGGCTTGAGCACCGCGGTGAGGTACGCATCCACGTTCGAGTCTTCTTGATCGAACGCGGGACAATACACGATAAGGGGCAACCCCTTGTGGCGCCGGAGCCGCTCCGAAAACCATTCGGTAAATTGCGCACGATACTCCTCCTGCACGATGACCACTCGGGCCTCGCGCGATTCAAGCAACTGGCCAAGACGCTTTTCCGCGTCCTCGACCTTGGATGTCTCTTCCACAAAAACGCCTGCCAACGAAAGCTGTAACGAAGTCTGGCCGTGCGTGAGGGCGATGACATTAGGCATTCATCATCTCCTCGCGAATTTTTCCGAGCGGGAGATTGGCCGCGACGCCCCGCGCAATCAGGCGCAGGTTCACCGCTTCGTTGTATTTCGACCACGCATAGTGCATCAGCACCGCAAAGCTCATCACGCGCGCATGCATCTCGTGACGAAGGTACCGGATGATAAGCACGTCAAAGTGCCGGTCCATCGGCGAGAAGCGCGCGCTCTGAACATACGCGTACAGGTCTTGCGCTAGGTCGTGGTACGGGGTGTTCGCCAGAAATTCCATGGCATGCGAAGCATCGCGCGCATTGGCCATTTCGCGCAGGACGTTTTCATTGAGCCAACCCGACGGCAAAAGGCGCGAGGCAAGCGAATCCGCGTTTTGATGGCCTTCGCGCATTTGCAGCAAAAGGCGAAGGTTCACCCGATCTATTTCCATGCGAAGCACGCTGCGAAGGACCTTGCTGTCTTCATCAATGCGCGAACGCAGTGCGGCAACATTCTTCACGAAGTAGCCGCGGTCTAACGCGTCCTCCAACACCGCAAGATTATTCTGCTGCTGCCGGTACTCGACCATCGCGGCGGCCAACGGCGCGCACAGGTCCGGTTTCCACGTAACAAGCGCCGAAACCAATTCTTCCATCGAGGTGCGTTCGGCGAACGATTTCATGAGCGGCACGGTCAAATTCGGGCCCGGCGCAAGCGGCGTTGCGGAGTCAATCCCATGATGGCGAAGACGAAGCAGCATCTTCACCGCCGTTAAGTCCCAGCGCATCAGGAAACGGTCCGCGAGGTCCTGCAAGGGGCCGGCCGCCATGCGCGACAGCGCCTGAAATGCGTTCACGAGATTGCGCGAAACCGCGTCCTCGATGGCGTCCGCGCCTTGATGGCGCGTGAGGGCTTCGGCCATTTCCTGTTGATACGGGGATTGCAGCAGGTCATCGCTGATCTTTGCGACGTCGTTGAAGTTCAAGAGATCTTCGAGATGCTGCGGCGCAAACAATTTGCTGCGCATCCCGCTGACGCGCGCGTTCATATAGGGAGCGAATGCTTCGACGCTTTCCATCTAGCCCGCTCCTCCGCCAAACAGCGCGTCAAGGCACACCTTGCGCGCTTCGTTTTGCAGCTTGCTCAACCGGCTGGACAACGAGTTCGTCACGCGATACGTGCGTGCGGCGTCCTGCATTGCGCAACCGTCGATCATCGCTGCCGATTCCTCGACCGTTACGCCGCCGTGACCATGCTGCTTGAGCCACGCGCGCGCGCGATCTCCGTAGGAAAGCGGCACCTTGACCAGCGCTTCCTTTGGCGCCCCTGCCATAATTTCTGTGAGCAGCGCATCGAATATTTCAGGAAATTTCGGGGACTTCGCGATGTTTTGCAGTTCAACTCCAACGGAGCGGAGAATCTCATCCGCGACGGACTGCTCCATCGTCAACGATTCGTGCTCGGACTGAACAGCAAGCAACTGCCGGGCACGATCAGCCAGACGCCGCGCATCGTTCTCCGCGACGCGCACGGCCTCGCCCAACCGCGCGTCCGCGCGTCCACGGGCCTCCGTAACGATGGAGTCCGCTTCCGCCCGGGCGGAATCAAGCACGGCCTGGCAGCGGTCAGCCACCTGGCGCGCCATGGTGTCAAACAAGGGCTGCTGCATGGGAAACGTTAGATGGCGTTGACGAGCATGATGGCAATAACGAACCCGAACACTACGATGGTTTCGGGAATCGCGAACAGGATCAGCACGTTACCGAAAAGTTCCGGCTTCTCCGCCAACGCACCCGTACCACCCGCGCCTACGCCGGATTGCGCACGGCCAGTACCGAGACCGGCGCCCGCAATGGCGATACCCGCGCCGATGGCGAGACCCATCGCGCGAAGTCCACCGCCGACACCCGTTTCGCTGTCACGCGCTTCCGGGGCGCCTTCCGCTGCGTACCCGAGCGGCGCGAATGCAAACGCACACACGATGAGCGCGAGCAGCGCCAGGATGATCCTTGAATACCGACGAATGATTACCATGTTGCCTCCTTCTTGAACGGTTTATAGCTTCTGCCTTCCGGCTGGTAGAACTTGGGCAGAAATTCCACATAGTTAAGACGCAGCGAGTGCAGCGTTGGACTGAAGATGGAAAGGCCAATGTTGAAGACGTGAATAACGGCCGCCGCGGGAATCCCGATGTACCACGGCAGGCTCGCACCCAGGGCATTTGCCAAATCGGCGATGATCACGCCTGCGAGTCCGAGGGCCATCAAACGGCAGTAGGAAAGCACGTTTCCTGACAGCGAGATGACTTCCAGGAACATCACGAGGCCCATCGCGCCAAGTGCGTAGAGCAGCATGACAAAGCAGATGACGAGGCCCGCGCCGCCGAGATATACAAATGCCGGGGCCGCGAAAAAGCCTACCTCAAGAAAATTCAATGCGATCAGGCCAATGCTCAACAGGCCGATTAGCAACGCCAGTTTCTCGAGTGCGTGCGCAATATGATGGTGCTTCCAATGGGTCCAGAATCCAATGATGAGCGACAGCGGAACGTGAATGCAGCCCATAAGAATCGCGTATAACATCAACGTCGGAATGTCGTGGCTGCGGTGAATCCAAATCGGTTGCAGGTCGAAGAGGCGTTGCGGCAAGTCACCGGCGAATTCCATGTACAGGAACCCGAATATGAATCCGGAAATCCCCATGTAAACGCCAACATGGCTTGCCGAACGTACCGCCTCGATATGGGCAAATTTCCTGCCGAGCCATTTCGCGAAAAGTATTACGACAACCGCGTACAGCATGTCGCCGAGAATGAATCCGTAGAAAAGCGTGAATGCCACCGCCACCAACACGGTCGGATCGAAACTGCCGTAGGTGGGAGGGCGGAAAAGCGACAGCAGCACCTCGTAGTGCTTGAAAATGCCCTTGTTGCGCAGCAAGGTCGGGACCTGGTGTACTTCGACGTTGGCTACGCCAAGTTTCGAGACGGTGACGTTACCCGCGAATTCCTTTTCAAGCCGCGACGCCAGCGCGTCGGCCTCGTCCGCCGGAATCCAGCCGTTCAAAACGGCGATCATGTTACTTTGGGCAAACTGATTGACGATGGTGAAACGCTCCAGTTTGTCTTCCAACACCAACGCGAGCGCGGTAACTTCCGCGCCTTGCTGCTTCGAGAAGGCCGCGATCGCGGTATTGATTGTCGCCAGTTGGCCCCGGTTCGATTCCAGTGATTCCCGGATTTGGTTGATCACCTGATTCGAGCCGGCGCCGACGATGCGTTTGTCCGGCGGATCGACCGGCGCAATGTGTTCTTCTAGCAGGATGCGTCCCACCTGATCATTTAATTGCGGCGGATAGGTAATCACGGCGACGATATGGTTGCGCGCAATGCGCTGATGGATCAGCTTGCTCTCCGCGCCAAGTTCCGACCGGCGGCGATCTTCAAGGCGCGCCAACGCGGTATCCACGTCGCCCTTGAGCACGATGGCACGGGCTTCCTTGCCGAATGCGACGTCGCGGCCGCCAAACAGCGGCACGACGTTTTCCAGCACCTTCTGGAACTGTTCGAGCAGCTCGATGTTATCTAGCGCGTTGAGTTTGCGGCGCGTCAATGACCGGATTTCGCGCGCCCGTGCGGCAACGAGACGCTCAAGGTCATGGTCAGATTTTTGCCCCAAAACGGCCGCGGCGGCGTTTATGTCTTGTGCCGAAGCCTTTATGGACAACAATGGCAGCACTTCTTTGGCTGCGCGATGCAGGTCCTCGAATGCGTTGGACTCTTTCTTCTGGTCGTCGCTGAGTTCGACGCGGTTGAGGTATTCCGGGGCCTCCTCGACGGCTAGCGCAACTTCTTCAAGGTGCATGACACCCAATTCTTGCAGGTGCGCCGTCACGCCGGGAAGCTGCCCGCGAAGGCAGATGATTTCCAGACGTTCCATTCTGGCGATTCCCATCAGCGGGCTCCTCTTGGCAGCACTAGTGCAACTACCGCGTTGATAGCGGTTTGCGCACGGACCTTGGCATCTTCACGCAACGCCTGGAGTTTGCGTTCAAAATCTGCTAAATAGCGCTGGCGCTCGCTTTCGCGGGTTTCCTCCCCCTCACGCTTAATGGCAGCCACTTCGGCGGCGATCGCACGGCTGCAATCTTCCTGAACGGAAAACGCATCGGTGCGCGCGCGTTCCACTAATTGCTTCGCCTCGGCCGCGGTCGAACCTTCCTTCTCGATAAGCATCTTTTCATGCCTGGCAATGGCTGGCAAGGCTGACGCGGAGGCAGACTGATGTCTAGTTTTTTCCACGGTACTCCATCACGAGATAGTGGGTTCGAGAAATATCGCCCCGAATTGCCCGCTTGGAGCCACCTCCGACACCACGAAGGCGTCACTTGACTGGGCACCAAAACGCAAGCGGACAGGTATCGTGCCAAAATTCACGAGCAGATGTCAAGCATTCGATAGATGGTGGCGCGGATTGGGGTTGGCTACGCCGCGCAGTAATTCGTCTATGCGCTCAATTTCTTCAATGCCGATGCCAGACTCTGTCGAACGGAGAAAAAATCTTTCCAGGGGTCCGGCCTTTCTCGAATCCAGTCGAGTGCGTTGGCGATAGTCCATTGCGCAGGATCAACTGATTCATCGAGTGCATGCCAATCCAGTGGCATCGAGACGGGCGCGCTGGCCCTCGCCCGCGTGCTGAACGGAACGATGAATGTCGCTCCGCGCGCATTACGCAGGTAGTCAACATAAATCTTTCCCGTCCGCTTGGCCTTGCTCATGTTCGCAGTATAGCGC
>JAWXCN010000077.1:0-11146 GCA_034408725.1 Candidatus Hydrogenedentota bacterium | reverse complement strand
GTAATTGCCGAAACTGCGGGGCGGGTGCCGGTGATCGGTGGGGCTTCTGCGCCGGCGCAGGCTGAGAGGATTGCGACTGCGCGAGCAATGCGCGGATTAGGTTGCGCTGGCGTGTTGGTGAGCATTCCGTTTGAATCGAACGAGCAATACCGCGCCGATGTTTGCGCGCTCGCCGAAATCGATCCCGGCTTCCTGATGTTGCAGGACTGGGATTTTACCGGCGACGGCCTCCCGCTCGATTTAATCGTCCGGTTGTTCGACGAGGTGCCTGCATTCCGGTGTTTGAAGATTGAGACGGCGCAGGCTGGCGGCAAGTATTCGCGCGTGCTGGAGGCGACCGGAGGGCGCTTGCACGTGTCTGGTGGGTGGGCGGTCACGCAGTTGATCGAGGGATTGGACCGCGGCATTCATGCGGTAATGCCGACGGGGTTGCACCGGGCCTATGTGAACATCATTGAAGCGCACGCTCGTGGGGACAGGGAAAGCGCGTGCGCCTTGTTTCACCGGTTGGCGCCAATTTTGATGTTCTCGAATCAGCACCTGGACATTTCGATCCATTTTTTCAAACGGTTGCTTCAAGCCCAAGGGATTTATAAAACCAGCCGGGTCCGGGAACCGATTTTGCCCTTTGACGTTCACCAGTCACGGTATGCAGCAAGTCTGATACTCGCAGCGATTGAAATAGAAGCTGAACTATCCGGCACAAAATATGTTCAGCAATAACTACCAAAAGTATACGAAACATGTGCACTTCGCGGCTGCAAATTTTGCTGTGTGGGCCACCTGCCAAACCTGTCGTGCGCAATTTTTGCCGCAATATGGAAAAATTTGCCGGAATCCGCTTGCCACTCTGCGTTGATTCTGATAGCATGCTCAACATAACCTACTAATATGAAGCAAGCATACAATATATAGTATGCAAATAATTTGAGTTGGTGGCACGATTCGTGCCTTGTAGACTAAGCATCGGGGGCATTATCGGATGGCGGACAACCAAAATACGGAATCGAATGTGACGCCATCCTTACCGCCGCTACTTGACCAGGCCGAAATCGATGCCGCGTTGAAGGCATTGAACGCGCGCGCCACGAGTCAATCGAAGCGGCTGACCTCGCTAACGCATCCGCCCGAATATTCGATCGCGCCTCGCACTCGCAAGCCTGTGGACCTTGGGATACTGACCCAAGCGGAAATTGATCGGGCGCTGAACAAGCGTACGGACGCCGCGGAATTCAAGCGGGAAGATGCCAGAGCGCAATCGGAGGCGGTCGACCAAACAGAGATTGATACGCTTCTCGCGCTTGCGGACGCAGAACCCACGAACTTTGTCGCGGCGGAAGCGGCATTGCGCCGGATTGATCAGGTGGAGATCGATACGAAACGCACCTCGCGTGCTGGCACAACTACGGAGCCAGTGGAATTTCCGGCAGACGCGACTGAACTACAGTCGGAAGATGAACTTGACGCCCTCTTGTTGCCCCCCGCCGCGGAACGCCTGAGCGAAACCGATCTGGACGCTGTCATTGCGGCATCGGTAGAGACTTCAACGCAGGAAAATGCCGCAGCAGTGTCGCTGGGACAAAGCGAACTCGATGCGCTGCTCGCGGCGCACCCCATGGTCCGCGAGGATGCACCGCAACCGTTGACGCTCGGACGCGAATCGGACGACGTGGCGGATCGGGCCGCGCAAGAAAGCGAAATTGCAAATGTCGGACGCGAAAACCTCGCGGCGGCGGTCCCCAACCCCGAAGCCGCGGATCAACCGCTTGGAAAAGACTTAATCGACTCCTTGCTTGCGCAGGCCGCGCAGGCCGCGGCCACCACGGCGCCGCCCGCAAAAGACGCGGCCGGAACCGCCAGGGGTGTCGATGTGTCACGCGGCGAAACGATGGCGGTCGAGCTGTCTGACGATGATTTCGCCGATATGGGAATGCCGGGGCGTCAAACACCGGCGTTAGAAGGCGAGACTCCCGACGAGCTTGGTGAAGCAGCCGTCGAAGGCGAATCGCCGGTGATCGAGCGTCGGCTCAAACGCGGCGCGAAATTGCCAGCCAAACTTGTTGCATCGTTGGCGGCCTCGCTGATTGCGGGAGTTGGCGCGCTGGTGTTTTTCTGGCCCGGCAGCGATGCAGACGTTGACGTTTCCCCGATGGCCGCGGACGCCAGCCCTGTGAATCTGGAAGACGCAATCATCATTGCCAAAGAGTTCATGGGCAAAGGCGACTATGTGTCCGCGATGCGCCAATTGGGAAGTGCGATTCGAAGTGCGGAACACAGCCCGTTACTGGACGAAGCACGGTTCCTGCACGTCGAGTCGGGATACCGCTCCCTGCCCCCGATACCCCGCGACCTTGATACCGAAACGGTCCTCAAGAATATAGAAGACGTCGTCGCATTGAATCCGGCGTATGCGCGCAATCCCGAAGCCCTCGGGTGGAAAGCGGAGTTGTATGCGCGCACGGGATCGCCGACAACCGCGCGCGACACCTATGCGCGCATCTTGGGGAACTATCCGGCCACGCCAAACGCGGACAGTATCCTGTTGCAACATGCGCGCCTCTCACTAGAGTTGAATTTTTGGGACGAGGCGGCATCCTCGCTTCAGCGCATCGTGCAGGAATTTCCGGATTCGCCGCACAAGAGCAATGCGCAAATGATGCTGGCGAAGAGTTACGAGGACAGCGGACGGACAGCGGAAGCCGAGGCGGCATACAGTGAGGTCGCGGCCGCGCGTGCCGATTCGCGTATAGGCGCGGAAGCGGCCCTCGGGCTTGCGCGGATCGCGAAAAAGGCGGGCGACCTGCCGCGCGCGATTCAGGCGCTGGAATCGCGGCTACAATCCGCCACGACTGTGGACGGCAACGACGGGGTCTACATCGAACTTGCCAAAGCCTATCGCGCGGCGGGAAAGCCGGTGGAATCGGTGCGCGTTGCGCGGGAGTTGCTTGGGTTCTTTCCCGAGAGCGCGCATGTGCCGGAGGCGGTTGTCGAGTTGACGCGAGGGCTTGAAGCGACCGGCGACCGCGGCCAGGCGCTTGAACTTGCCGAGCAGGCCGCGAAACGATTTGACACGAATGCCGATGTCGCGCGCAACCGCGCGTTGATGTTGAGCAGCGCGGGTGACACACGCGGCGCGGCGGAGGCGATGGTCAAGGCCGATGAACTAGGCGCCAACGATCCGGTGCTCGTGCTCGACGCCGGTAAGATTTATCTTGAGTTTCAGGAAAACGACAAAGCGGAAATCCTGTTCAAACGCGTGCTCGATGCGTTCCCGCAAACACCGCAGTCAGCCGAGGCTTCCGTCGAGCTTGCGCGAATCGAGTACAAGCGTGGCGAACTTGCGCCCGCGATAGACCGGCTAGCGGCGCTCGCGAATTCACCGTGGGCGGAGGCGCATGGTCTCGCGATACAGTCCGCGCTCGGCGACATTTATGGCGATCTTGGGCTCACTCGCCGCGCCACGGCGGCCTACGAAAAAGTTGCGTCGCTCAGCAATGATCCGGAACTGCTGGCCCACGCGGCGACGGCGTTGCTGAACAACGGCGCGCTGGGGTCCGCGCTGCCGGTAATCCGAAAGTTAGACGCGACGCGCCTGTCCTCGAAATCGGGGTTCGATCTGTTGATGGCGCAGGGGCGCGCGTTGCTTGACGTGGACGCGGAACAGGCGCTCACCAAAATGCAGCAGGCGTTCGAATCGTACCCCGTCGAGAGAACGCCGCAAGATTTTGAATTCCTCGTGCGCGCCTGTCTCGATACGGGAAAGACCGCGCGCGCGCGTGTGCTGATCACCGATTTCGACAGCTTTGTCCAGACGCACCCGGAAGAACGCCAGCGATTGCAACGGACCGCGGCGCTGTGGGGCGATGCGCTGTACAACTCTGGCGATTACCGGGCCGCGCTTGATGCGTACGCGCTTGCGGCTATACCGGCCACCGCTGCGACGAACGTTGCAGCGATCGCGGATGCAGGCGAGGCCGAGGAAGCCGCGCCAAGTCCGGACATGGTATGGGCGAAGTTTCAACGCGCCAACACGATGTTGAAACTGGATGACTATTGGAACAGCGTGCCGATTCTGGAAGAGCTTGCCGCATCCGATTCAGCGTTTGCGGACGATGCGCGCATCAAGGCCGAATATGCGCGACTCGAACAACGGCTTCGCAAACAGGTCGCGCCAACGGCGGGTGGATAAATGGACATGGGAATTCTTGAAAGGTTCAGCGATTACTTCGAGCGGCAGATCGCGCTGTACAAACGGATGCTCAAGGAACAGCCGGAGATCATTCGCTTTCTTACGGAAGATAATCTCGACGCGGCGGAAGCGTTGTCCGCCACGCATGCGCGCGACAGCGCGGCCCTCGAGCAGGAATTTGGCGTGCTGTTGCGGGAATGGCAATCGAAAGCGCCCAGCGGAAATGGTCACCAGGGTGTGCGCGCGCTGGCGACCGAAGCCGCCGCTCTCGCGGAACAACTCGAGCAACTCGTGAACGGCGCTGCCGGACAGACCCGCGAAAAGCGTCAGGCCGTGCGGCGCGAGTGGGAAGCGATACGCCGCGGACAAAATGTAATTGACCGATACCGTACGATGGACAGCAGTGAACCGGACCGAATTGACAGACGCGCCTAGCGCATTGGGGAAGGGACTCTCCGGGGGCGACGCGGACATCCGCGCGCTCGCGGATGCGTTTGACGCGTTTACGCGCACGACGCAGACGATGGAAGAGTCGTATCGCAGGCTCGAGACGCGGCTGCGCGAACTCGACGATGAACTCGATTCCACCAACCGCGAACTCGCGCTTACCGGCGAATACCTCAGCTCGATCATGGAGAGCATGTCCGACGGCGTGATCGCGGTCGACACGCACGGCGTAGTCACGATCTTCAACCGCGCCGCGAGCCATGCCCTCGGTTATGGCCGAATCGACGCGGTCGGCCGGCCGTTCCGCGAAGTGTTTGGTCGCGAGTTCGCAGTGCCCGCCGGCCGGCATTCCATGGAATTGCGCGCAAAAGATGGACGGCACGTGCGCGTGAACGAGTGCGACTCGCCGCTGTTCGACAGCACGCAACGCCGCATCGGTTCGGTGAAAGTGTTTCAGGACCAGACCGAAATCGAATCCTTGCGCACGCGATTGCGGCATCAGGATCGCCTCGCGGCCGTAGGCCAGATGGCCGCTACGGTTGCACACGAAATCCGCAATCCGCTCGGCGGCATTCGCGGGTTCGCCGCATTGCTCGCGCGCGACATCGACGCCGTCGATCCGCGCGCGCGGCTGGTCGAGAAAATACTCGAAGGCTCGAAAGCGCTCGAACGCGTGGTGACCGATCTCCTCGAGTTCACCCATCCGCTCCAACTGCGCATTCAACCCGTGCCGTGCCGCGAACTCGTGGATTCGGCGATCAGCTATGTCCAGCCGGGCGAAAAGGCCATCGCAATTGAGAATCATGTCGATAACAGTCTCCGTGTTTTGGCCGATAGCGACAAGCTGCGGCAGGTCATATTGAATCTCGTGTTGAACGGCGTGCAGAGCATTTCGGAACAAGGCGTCATTCGAGTCGAGTCCGCGAACGTAGACGGGCTGGTCGAACTGCGCGTGTGCGATACGGGCTGCGGCATGAGCGCGGCGACGCTTGAACAAGTGTTCATGCCGTTTTTCACGACGAAGGAAAAAGGCACGGGCCTCGGCCTTGCCATCGCGGCGAAGATCGTCGAGGCGCATGGCGGACGTATTGGGGCAACGAGCGAGGCGGGCGCGGGAGCCACGTTTGTAATCGGAATTCCGCGCGCGGAGTAAGCATGGCGAAGGCGACGATACTGGTAATTGACGACGAATCGCTGATGCGCGAATACGTGCAGGAAGCATTGGTGCGCGCGGGGCATGAGGTGGTCGCGGTCGGCAATGGACGCGACGGCATCGAGGCGGTCGGCAAGAAAACCTACGACGTAGTCGTATCCGATCTGAAGATGCAGCCGGTGGATGGCGTCGAGGTGCTTCGCGCCGTGCGCGCGCAGAGTCCCGCGACGGCGTGCATCATCATGACCGCGTATGGGACAGTCGAGACCGCGGTCACTGCGCTGAAAGAAGGCGCGTTCGATTACATCATGAAACCGTTCACGCCGGATGAACTGGAACTGGTCGTGGGCCGCGCGATCGAGCGCGAATGCATGACGCGCGAAAACCGGTACCTGCGAGATGAGTTGAACCGGCGCTACGATTTTTCCGCGATGGTGGGGGAGAGCGAGGCGCTGAAACGCGTCCACGAACAGATTCAGAAAGTCGCCGACAGCAGGGCGACGATCCTGATTCGCGGCGAAAGCGGCACCGGCAAGGAACTGGTTGCGCGCGCGATTCACTACGGCGGTGCGCGGCGCGACAGGCCATTCATCAAGGTCAACTGCGCGGCGTTGTCCGCGGGCCTGCTTGAAAGCGAATTGTTCGGGCATGAAAAAGGCTCCTTCACCGGCGCGCACGAACGCAAGATAGGCCGTTTTGAGCTGGCTGACACGGGCACGCTCCTGCTCGATGAGGTGAGCGAGATCGGCGTCGAGTTGCAACCAAAACTTCTCCGCGCGTTGCAGGAACGTGAATTCGAACGCGTCGGCGGCAGCACCCCGATCAAGGTCGACACGCGCATCATCTGCACCACCAACCGAAACCTGGAAGACGCGGTGGAAAAAGGACAGTTGCGCGAGGACTTGTTCTTCCGGCTCAACGTCATCCCCGTCGTGCTACCGCCGTTGCGCGAACGGAAGGAAGACATCCCCGCGCTTATGGACTTTTTTCTGAAACGCTACGTGCAGGAAAACAATCGCGCGATTACCGGGTTCGCACCGGACACCGTCGAACTGTTCATGGACTACGACTGGCCCGGCAACGTGCGCGAATTGCAGAACATCATCGAACGCGCGGTCGTGCTTTCGTCTGTGCGCGTACTCGGTCCCGAACAATTCACCTTCGGCCCTGCGCTCAGCCAAAAGATGGAAGGCAACATGGTCAGCGTGCGAATGGGCACAACGGTCAACGAAATGGAACGCGAACTCATCATGCGCACCCTCGACAAACACGGTCAGAACCGCACCCGCGCCGCGGAAGTTCTCGGCATCTCTGTCCGCACCCTCCGCAACAAGTTGAACGAGTATCAGGGGAAGTAGTTCGGCACGGCGGCGCGCGAGCTTTACATCAGCAAGTCTTCGATCTTCACCGGCAGCTCCCGCACGCGAATGCCCGTCGCGTGGTGGACCGCTGCCGTGATCGCGGATGCGATACCAGCCAGGCCGATCTCGCCGATGCCTCTCGCGCCGAGCTCGTTGATTTCCTTGTCGGGATAATCCAAAAAGTGAACGTCGATCGGCGGCACATCTGCGTTCACCGCCACCACGTAATCTGCCAGGTTGCTGTTGATCGGCGCGCCGCTCATCTTGTCATACACCGTGTGCTCGAACAGCGCCATGCCGATCCCCATCACTACCGCGCCTTCAATCTGATTACGCCCAGCCAGCGGATTCACAATGTGACCGGCGTCAATCACGGTGACGACGCGGCTCACGCGCAGCCGCGCGATCTCCGGTTGCCAGGTGACTTCAACGAAGTGACAGCCAAAGGAGTGCGTCGAGAGTTTCGGATTCGGATCACCGAACGTCCCTTCCGCCGTTCCGTTCCCCGACGCCATTCGGACGTTCGCGCGGCGCAGCACGTCGGCGAACGCGACGCCGCTGTCTGCGCCGCGCTCTTTCACAAACACGCGCCCATTCTCGATACCGAGTTCTTCGGGCTTGCGATTTGCGAATACGTTGACGCCGGCTTCCCCTCCATTTGGTTTATGATCCGCCGCCGTCGCGATCTTGAATAGCGACGCGATCGCATTGTCTGCCGCCGCGAAGACAGCCGGCACCAACGATCCGGTTACCGTCGATCCTCCCGAAATCGGCCCCGGAGGAAGCGAAGTATCGCCGAGCACCACTTCGATCTTATCGAGCGGTAGCCCCGTCTTCTGCGCGACGAGTTGCGCGAGGACCGTGTACGTGCCCGTGCCGATATCCTGCGTGCCGGTCGCGACACGCGCGGCGCCATCGTCGCGAAGCTGCACGTTCGCTTCGGCAGGGAAGCGTGCCGCGAGCCAGGCGGCGCCCGCCATGCCCCAGCCGAGCGTCAGGCCGTCCCGCTTCATTGAGGCGACTTCGGGCGTCCGCTTCGACCAGCCGAACTTCTCCGCGCCGACCGAAAGACATTCGAGATAGTGACGCGACGAGAACGGAATGTTTAACCCCTCATCGATCTCCGGTTCGTTCATCTCGCGGAGCGTCACCGGATCGATCTGAAGCGCGTCGGCCAGCTCATTCATTGCCGATTCGGTCGCGTACAATCCGGGCACGGCGCCAGGGCCGCGCATAGCGGTGGGTGAGCCGACGTTGCGTCTGGCAAGTCCAAAATGAACGCGAAGGTTCGGCACGCTGTAGAAGAACGGCGTCGCTTCGCCACAGTTCTCGTGATACCCGTCGCGAATCGCGGTGTGGTTTACGTAGTCATGTTCGAGTGCGAGGAGCTTACCGTCGGGACTCGCCCCGAGCCGCACCCGCTGCTGCGTGCGTGGACGGTGTCCGACGGTTTGAAACATCATCCTGCGGCTGACGACGAGTTTTACCGGAATGCCGAGCTTCATCGCTGCCGCCGCCGCGAGCGGACTATGCGACCACGGCCAGAGCTTTCCACCGAAGCCGGAACCGAGAAACTTCTTTACGACACGGACTCGCTCGATCGGCAACCCGAACATCTGCGCAAGAACGCCGCGATGGTTGAAGATCGCCTGCGATGTTTCATAGAGCGTGAGGGTCGTGCCGTCCCACGAGGCGGTTGTCGCGTGCAACTCGATCGGGTTATGTGTTTCGGCCGGCGTGACGTACGTCTGATCGACTTTCACCGGCGCGCTTGCGAACGCGCCGCCGAAATCTCCGCGCTGACTTTGCAGGCGCGGATCGGGTTCGGAGGTCGTCGTCACGTCATCCTGCTCGTCGTCGGCTTTTAATTCCGTCTCGACGTTGTGCTGCTCTTTCTCGTATGTCACGCGCACTGCATCGGCTGCGGCCTTCGCTTGCTCGAATGTATCGGCGACGGCGAGCGCGACGTACTGCCCGTAATAACGCACAATGTCGTCTTCAAACGGAGGGCGCCGCTCGTCGGTGATCCCTTCGAAGCCGGTTCCTTGCACCGAGCGCGAGATGGTTCCGATGTTTGCCCGATGATAAATCGCGCGCACGCCCGGCATGCCATCGGCGGCGGACGTGTCAATCTTCGTCACGCGGCCGTTCGCAATCGTCGCTTCAACCGGCACGGCGTAAACCATGCCGGGAAAATGAAAATCGGATGTGTACTGCGCGACGCCACTCACCTTCAGTGGCCCATCCACGCGCGGCGTGCCGCGGCCCGTCGCGGACCCGGCCTTGCTGTCTTTTATGTTTGCCATGTTTGCTCCTCCGCCGGTCACGTTGCGGCGGTCTTTAACGCGTGGGTCAGGCAACGCTTGGCCAACTCGACCTTGAAACCATTTTCGCTTTGCGGCTTCGCGTCGCGCATCGCCGCTTCGGCGGCGTTACGAAAGTTCGCTTCGTTGGCGGGTTGGCCCGTGAGCGCGCTCTCCGCTTCCAGCGATCGCCATGGCCTGGTTCCTACGCCACCGAGCGCGATTCGGACGTAGCTTACGTTGCCGGCCGCAACGGTCAGCAGGACCGCCGCCGACGCCAGCGCGAACTCATACGATGCGCGGTCGCGCAACTTCAGGTAGACCTGCTTGCTTCCCAGCACCGGCGAAGGAAGCGTCACGTGCGTGATCAGATCGCCCGGCTCAAGCACGGTTTCACGTTCGGGCGTTTCGCCCGGCAGCACGTGAAACTCGCCGAACGGAATCGCGCGCGGCCCATTCGCGCCCTGCACGTGAATCGTCGCTTCCAGCGCCGCCATTGCGACGCACATGTCCGACGGATTGCTCGCGATGCAGCGTTCGCTCGTGCCGAGGATGGCGAGCGAGCGGTTAAAACCGGTGATGGCGGGGCACCCGCTACCCGGCTCGCGCTTGTTGCACGGCATCGCCGTGTCGCGAAAGTATACGCACCGCGTCCGTTGGAGCAGATTGCCCGCCGTTGTCGCCATGTTGCGAAGTTGCGCCGATGCGCCCGCAAGAATCGCCTGCGACAGCACGGCGTAATCCCGTTTCACGGCCGGATGGTTGGCGAGATTCGAATTCCGGACAGTGGCGCCAATCTTCAACCCGCCGTCGGCCGCGGCTTCGATCTGGTCGAGCGGCAAACGGTTGATGTCAAGAAGGCGCGCAGGCGTTTCGACGTTTAATTTCATCAGATCGATTAGGGTCGTCCCGCCCGCGACGAATCGCAGATCAGCGCCCTGCTGCGCTGTATTCGCCCGCGCCGCCGTTGCAACCGCCTCTTCGGGGTCTGCTGGCCGGATGAACTCAAAGGTGTGCATGATCCATCGCTCCCGTCACGCGCCGTTGCGGACTTGTTGGATCGCCGCGACGATGTTCGGATACGCCCCGCACCGGCAGATGTTGCCGCTCATCAACTCCTGCACATCGGCATCGCCCGGCCCGCACGGTTCCTGTAACAGCGCGACGGCCGACATGATCTGCCCGGACGTGCAGTAGCCGCACTGGTAGCCGTCGCACGCGACAAACGCCTCCTGCATCGGGTGTAGCGCGCCGGGCGTCCCCAACCCTTCAATGGTCGTGATCTCGGCCCCGTCGTGCATGAGCGCGAGGCTGAGGCACGAATTCACGCGCCGGCCGTCCACATGGACTGTACACGCCCCGCATTGTCCGTGGTCGCAACCCTTCTTCGTTCCGGTGAGCGCGACGGTTTCGCGCAGGCAGTCGAGGAGTGTCGTGCGCGGGTCGACTTTCAGTGAGCGATCTTCGCCGTTGATCCGTAAAGTGATTGGGACAGCGCCTTGGTTATTTAGCCCGTCCGTATGTGCCCCGGCTGGCGCGCTCTCACTGGGAGTGACGGTCGGCTGCGCCGGTGCTCGCCCCGCAACGATTGCGGCCGCCGCAGTTGTTCCGGTCGTCCGTAGAAATGCCCGGCGAGTTGGATTCGACGGCGTTGCGGGCGGGTCGGTTGCCATAAAGTCTCCTTTCCGGAGAG
>JAWXCN010000076.1:0-7628 GCA_034408725.1 Candidatus Hydrogenedentota bacterium | reverse complement strand
GATTGTTCTTTACGATGTTCGCGCGGGCGGGCGGGGCCGGATACCTTGCGTCAACCCTGGGCGGCATCGTCTACGCATTTTCCGGCATGTCAGCCATTGGCGCGTCAAGCCCTCAGCTGGGCGCGGCGATCACGTGGTCCCCTCTGCTGCTTTGGGCCGTGCGGGAGTATTCGCACCGGTTCGACGCTGCTGCCGCCGTGCTCGCAGGCGTCGCGGGCGCACTGTTAATCCTTAGTGGGGCACATGCCTTCGCACTCACCGCGGGCGCCGTTGCCGCCGCGTACGCCGTGCAGGCCGTCGTGTTTACAAGCAAGTCCGTCGCTGGAATCGGCCAGCGTACCCGGGGACTCCTGATCATGGTGGGCATCGCGTTCGGTGTATCCGCCGTCCAATGGCTGGCGACGCTAGCCTGGGTTGTCCGGTTGGAATCGCCATTCGACTATCTGTGGGCGCTGCCCCTTGAATTTCCCGCGCCAGCGACCGCAGCGGAACTTTTCACGCAAGTTTTCGCGAGCGAACCCGGCGAATCCCCGCGCCTTGCGTATCTGGGCATCGCGTCACTTGCGCTGATCCCCGCGGCTTTACTTCATCGGCGCCGTAGGCGCGACACGGCATTTTTCGTGTTGGCCGGCTTGGCGTCCGTCGTATTCATTCTCTTCTTCGGATGGCGATTGCCACTTCATTTTCCATTGCCCGCGCTGGTGTTTCCTATCCTATTGTGCGCCGCGCTGCTGGTGTCGATTGCCGCGGACCGTTTGTTCATACCGCGGCGCACGTTCCGCTCTCCCACCGTCTGGTTCCCGGTGACGCTGGTGCTGGTCGCCTGCGCGATCCTGTTTTACGCGTTCGGCGCGGAAGTGCGCCGATACGTGATGCCCCTTGCCGCCGTCGTGGTGGTGTTTGCGCCAGCGCGCATGCGGGGCTTGACTGCGCTATGTCTCGGTATGGTGGGCGCCGTTCTGTTTCTCGATCTTGTTCATGCTAATCGCACGGTCTATACGCATCCGCGTCAGGACGCGCCGGCTTGTTACGAAACTTACGCTCAAGGTCTGGCGATTGCGCGTGAACAGGCTTTGGGGGGGAGGGTGCTTGCATCGGCCCGGGAACTCGATAGGGGGCTTAGCGGAAATTTCGGAATGATTGCAAGCATGAACGCGGTGGGAGGCGCCGAACTGCCCTTGACCGGCGCCCAGTCAGCGTGGTGGGACCGCATGGCCGGTCACAGCACCGGTCCACTACGCGCATCGGGAAAGGACGTGACGCCCCAGTCGCCGGAACCTGGACTGGTAGAGTTCATGGCGGCCCGCGTGTTGATTGCTACCGCGCAAGGCGCGCTGCACAGTGGGCGCTGGCAGAACGGAGGGCCCCGGCTCCGTGAAGTGAGTCCCGCCGGCGATATCCGGGTTTTTGTTCTGGACGACGCACTTCCTCGCGCCTATTGGGCGCCGCGCGCGCAGGTGGAAGTTGGCATGCCGGCAACATTGGACGCGCTTGTCAACCCGTCATTCGATCCCGTGCAGGTCTGCGTTGTAGATGCACAATCCCCGGGCATCGCAGGTCTCGCCAATCCAACCCGCTCGCCCCGCGACACTGAAAGCGCGCCCGCTTCCGAGGCCACTTGCAGCGTTGCAGATATTTCGCCGGAACACGTCGTAATACGTGTGGACGCCGTTCGAGATGGGGTGACCGTGCTTGCGGACATGGATGCGCCGGGATGGACCGCAACCCTGGACGGGAACCGGCAGTCCATACTGAAGGTAAACGGATTGTTTCGCGGTATTGCGACGCCGGCGGGCCCGCACGTAATCGAATTCCGGTATCGCCCGTGGAGCGTGTATCTGGGTATCGGCATATCCTGTCTGACCCTTGCTTGTGTGATACTGGGCGGCATCCGGGCGCTTGGCCGTCCATCCGCGGCACGGGTTCCATTGCTTTGATCCAAAAACAGCCGGTTGTTACGATGCGACTACGGGTCTCTAACAAGATGCCGTAACCCTTACAGGGTACATTTCATGTGGGTATTGTCCTGGGGTAGGTCCGCCTTCGTCACGCCCTTCGCGCGACTACGGCGGCCCAACCCCAGGCTGCGCGCGGTAATCCCTTCGGGATAAAGAGGATGTTCGATAGGTTTTGTTAGAAGTTTCTAAGGGAACCTGGCGGTTTTATGACATTTCATCCGAAACCCAAACATCAACGGGTAGCCAGCCGCATGCGGCACTTCGCATGCATTGCCACATCCTTGTTTTTCGCCGTTACCGCGCTATCGGCTACTTTTCCCGGCGCGGCGTTGTACATCGCGGCGCGCGAAGCCGAAGAAACGGCGAAGTACGCCGACGCAATCAAGGCGTACGAGGCTTGCGCGAAAGTTGATCGTGAACTCGCTGGTTTCGCGCGCGCGCGGGCAACAGCTTGCCGGGCGAAAGGCGGCGATACGGCCGGCGCCGCGAAACAATGGCAGGCGCTGCTCGCCAGCGCAACGAACGAAGCATGGGCGGCTATGGCGCGCGCGGAATACGCGCTCGTGTTGCAAAAACAGAAACTGCACGCCGAAGCCGTTCAACACCTCGACCTCGTTTTTGCGGAACCCGTTACGCCGCGTTCGTTGGACCGTTACCGCCGCGCCTACGGGGATAGCCTCATTGCCCTGCCCGATGCCCAAAAGAGAGCATCAGGGTATGCGCTCTTTGCGAGCATGTTGACCGAAGCGCGCACACGCACCCAACGCCTGGAAGCCGCACGCCGGCTTGCCGCTTCACCGGACCCGCGCCAACAGTTTGACGCGGCGAAGACATTTGTGATGGCCGCGGAATGGGGTGATGCCGCCGGGGTGCTGAACCACGCGGAAACCGCATTGGGCGGCAATCGTCCGGAGTACGCTCCGGCCTTGGCCTATATGCGTGGACGCATCAATCTCGCAGTGGACGCGAATAAGGAAGCCGCGCGCAAAGCCCTGCTCGACGCAGCGAAGGCGCACGCACAGACCGAATGGGGGCGTCTTGCGCTGTCTCACGCCGCCCGTAGTTACCATGCGGCGGGCGAGGAACCTGAGGTAAAGCCGAAACGCGAGCCGGCGTCCGCCGCGGCGTTGCGACTGTCCCACCGGAAAATGGCCTCGGATTTGTTCGAGCTTTTGGCCCTGCAAATGCCGGACACGGAGGAAACGAGCGACGCGCTATGGTGGCTGGGCGCCCGGCATGCCGGACACGATGAAAAACCCGCAGAGATCAGTGCTGCTATAACAGCGTTTATCCGGCTGGCGGAAACTTGTCCCAGCCAGAAAAAAGCGCCGGAAGCATTGTTTCGCGCCGCGACTCTTTTGATGGGACGGGGAGAAAACGATGTTGCCGGAATCCATTTGCGCCGCGTAATCGAAAAGTACCCGGACAGCGCAATCGCGCCCGCCGCGGCGTATGAATGCGCGCGTATCGGCCTTGCGAAAAATGACAAGAAAGCAGCCGGGATACTTTTCAAGCAAGCCATCGATTCTGGTGGGATAGGAAATTTCTATTCCCACCGCGCCGCGCAAAGGCTCGTAGATTTGGGCGGGGTGGAAAAGACGATTGGCCGGCCAGTGCCAACCCCTGGGACCGGTGGCTTTCTGCGCACACTGCCCATTTCCGGCAAACGGGTGAATGCGCCAAATGGCGAGGCGTGGCTCGCGCGGACCCGGTTTTTCGCGGGTCACGGATATGAAGAAGCAGAGTGGGAAGTCCTTGCGCAGTCCCATTTGCTGATGGACACCGAAAAAGCGGGAGGGTATTTGTCCGCAATCGCCGATACCGGTCTCGCGGCGACGGCATCGTATATCATTAACAGGACGCAATGGGGCCTTGCGGGGGAACGTCCACTTCCGGAGGCTTTGCCCGCGCTCTATCCCCGGGCGTACTGGGGCGATGTCCAAACAATCGCGCGCGAGACCAGTTCCGATCCGCTGCTGATTCTCGCCATCGCGCGGCAGGAAAGCCTGTTCCAGGCCAAGATCGAGTCGCACGCTGGAGCAACCGGCGTAATGCAATTGATGCCCAGCACTGCGGCGTGGATTGCGAAAGTGGATCCCGCCATTGGCGCGGCCCATGCCCTCAGTCTCGAAAAACCCGCGAGTTCACTCCGGCTGGGTGGATATTACTACCGCTACATATTTAACAAGAATGGCGGAAACGCCGTCTTTGCAATTGCATCCTACAATGCGGGGCCGGGCAACGTCTCGAAATGGCGAGATCGTTACGCCAGCAAAGACCTGGATTCGTTTATTGAAGCCATCCCATTCGATGAGACACGCGACTTTGTCAAGAAAGTGCTTGGCAATTACGCGGCATATCATTCCATCTATTCGCCTGGCAACCGGGTTGCGGAAGTCAACTAGCCGTGGGCGGGGATTGATCTGAATAAGGGTTATGCAAAGTTGAATGGAAGTTTAGTCGGGTGACTCGAAGTATTCTGTTTACAGTTTTGGATAATCCTGCAAGCCTGCTAATTCGCTTAGATATGCTTAACCTTCTGCTACTATGGGAATTGCGCAACTGATGTTTGTTGACACCCTTTCGAGTCTGTGATATAAGTGACTGTGACACACAGAGTCCAAGGTTGTATTATGTTTACGAGCGGATACTGCGTTGTCGTCGGGTTTGGGTTGTCTTTTTAGCTGGAGTGTCCATTGGCGCGCCACCGGGTAGAGGGGTGCGGGGAGTCTTCATGATCCGCAGGTCACGAACAAGCCGGCCAGTTCGGTTTCTTACCGGCTGTTATTACACGCATACCAATCAGCCTCGGGTTTTCAGGGCGGGAAATAGCCGTTTGGAGGTTTCCATGTTGGGTACGCATTTCGTACGGGGCGTTTTTGCAATTCTCGCGGCGCTCATAGTGGGGCTTGGCGGCGCGCCAGAGGCACTCGCGCAACCAGTTTGTCCCGAGGACGGCACTGCAACATTCGCCGTTGAAGACCGCGTTTTGGATGCAAATGGCCTACTTCCCTTATATGATTGGGTTCCGGCGTTCGCGTTCACGCTTCAGGCCAGTGAAACAACTACACCGCGCCAACTGCGGGACTTCGGATTCTTGCTCATAGATGACCCCGCGGAAGAACGCCCTTATGATCGGCGGTTTGATCTGCGCCCCAGCGATATTTTGGAGATTGCGATTTTCAGGGAAGGGGGACTGATTGAAGATTGGGGCACGCTGGACGAGTTGGATTTTATCGTTCAGGGTCGCGCGGGCACCGGCGTTGCTGGTGTGCCGTTAGTGATTGACCCAACGGGTTCGCTCATTTTTCAGCCTGGAACCGACATAAACGTTGCGCCTCCCAACGAGGACCTTCGTTACGATCTGCGGCTGCAGGATTTTGAAATTACGAGTAACGGACCGGAGTTTCAACAGACCTATATCGTCGCGGTACGCACGAGCAAAAATTGGCGCAACATGCTGACGCTATCGTTTCTATGGGTGGCCGGACGTTCTTTCATGATAACGACAGACGGCCGGATACCGACGTTGGCTGACTGCGAACTGGCCGAAGACAATTATCCCGATGAATCGATTTCCGGCGGCGCTTATTCTGCCAGCTTTGGCGCGTGGGACGTCTCGAGTGGCCCGGACCTTGCTCTTGACCTGGAGTACGCGAACGCATGGGCGCATCCCCGATCTGTATATACGCCATTGGAGGAATATCATCGACCCCGGTTCGACGTTGGTGGCGCCGCATTTGACTTTGTTGCTGGCGAGTATGTGGAACTGCGCCAGCTCATATCGCTGGACAACTGGAAGTCACTTATTGGAATCAACGCGCATGGCGCGCCAACCGTTAGCACCAGCGGGTTCTTTACAGAACCGAAAGACGCCATCCTCAAGGAAGTCAACGTAATTTTGACGGACATCGGCGCCGACCCATTCGGAGCTCCAGGAAACGGCGGCTTTAACCCTGTTCAAGGGTTGGAAACTCACGTCGATGGTGGTTTTCTTCTTGATGAAAATGTAAACACGGCCATCAATAGAGACTTTGGGTTCAACGGATTGTGGGTCTTCTACGACACGAACAACAATGGCGCCTTTGATCAGCCTGTGCCATTGGGTGGCATTGGTGGTGTCGACTTTTCCGGACTGGATCACCCGATGTTCCCGGAGGGGATCAGTTTCAACGGTTTACCCGAGAATCCCGATGATCGCAATCCGGGATTGCCGCGTTGGGAATACGTACCGTTCCCTCCGGGCGGTGGAGACCCTTGGTGGAAGATTCGTCTTCGTCTCAGCGATTTCGGCCGGCGCAGGAACCTCGAAACCGACGAAGAACCCTTTGGGTGGCTTGAAGCGACGCCGGATGGCGGAGAATTTTCATCCTTCCAGAGTGACTATTTCGTCGTCGTGCGGCCCGATAGCGGCTACCAGGATACCCAGGCATTGCCGGGAGACGGTGTGGGTTTGACCTTTGGCGCGGACTTCCGGGCGTTTATCGAGCCACGCCGCGCTAATCCTAACTCCATTGGGCCGGGCGGGTTTCCCCAGCAGGACGGCGGGGTTTTCGTCAAGTCGCAACGTGCGGAAGACAGTTTCATCCTCGAAGGACAATACATCACCAGCGCTTGGCAGGAAGACCCGCTTTGGTTCAGCGAACCGTGGTGGCCGGAACGCACGCTGAACAAGACGAACGCAAAACCGGTCCGTTCTACCGTCGAAATCCACGACTTGGTCATCAACTACGAATCGAACAACCTTTTCGCGAAAGTCACCGATATTGATTACGGGCGGGGAGCGTACTTCGGTACAGGTATATTCTCGACGAATCCATCATTCTTCCCGCGTTTTTCCCGTTGGTTGGATCCGTTTGGAACGACGGCGGGTTTATTCGAAGACGTGCATGCCGTCGGAGTCTTCGCATGGTCCACCAACACAACCGGCGTGGACGATCACACGTTCAACGTTTTCCAGTACCCCTATGAAACGGTGCCGTACTTTCACCCCGATAACGATCTACCGCCATTTGGTCCGCGCTCGGCTTTCCTTCCGGTTCCGCCGACACAGCCGGATTTGCCGGACTTTCTGGAATGGCCCGCCTCCCTTGCGCCGGACGAATTCCCGCATGAGGCCAACTGGCCGCCCAGCGACCGCAGGGGCCGCTATCTAAAGCAACATATTGATTCCAATAGCCGTCCAACGGCGATGATCGGAATTAACCTGGCCGCGGCGGACGATCCGATAACGAATCAATTCGCGTCAACCCGCTTGCAGCAACTTACCGTGGCGTTCTGGGGGCCGGAATTCGATCCGAACATTGATTTGCTGCCGCTGGACGTTACAGGTGTTTCACAAAATTCTGGCGTGCTGCTCGTGGAAGACGGCGTGCCCGACCCCGATTCGGAATCGATTCCGCAAGTATACACGAGCCAGAACGGCGTGTTTGGCACGGAATTCGGAGTTGCGAACGAGTTTGCGGTTGATACCCCCGTTCCATTGACGAATCTCCGCTGGCGCACGCAAAAGGAACTAATTGACGTCGACGGCGATGGCGTGGCCGATGACATGGACGGCGATGGCGTCGTCGGCAACAAAGACAAGGCGTGGGTATTACGCCTGCGCCCGACCCAAACGTGGTTGCTCCCTGCCCGTGACGCGGAAGGCGGGTATTTCCCGGTCGGAGG